>CAYRTD010000066.1:0-20909 GCA_964426915.1 uncultured Bacteroidaceae bacterium
ATTATCTGTGTTACCGCAGTTGCCACACATCCCGTGGGGCATCCTCCCACTTCGGAATGCTTGAACTGATTAAGTCTGATATTATATTGATCCAGTAGCGGTGAAACAACAGGGTAACCGGTCTGCTGAGAAACAGGAAGAGGATCTGTAAACTGTAAGGAATCTTCATAGTAATTCATCAGAGTGCGCATTTGGGGCGGAATATCATTCGATTGAAATATTGCTTCCTCCGAATACCCTACAACCGCATAGTTGTCATTGTATTGGGCTATCATGGCAAATCCTTTCTCTTCCTGTTGAAAAACGAACAGCGGAGTTTTAACGTTTTCAGAAGAATGATAGGTTTGAGTAAGTTCTATTGGATAAAATGCACTTTTTTTTCTGTCTGTATTATGTTCTCTCGCTGTAAAAAATTCTTCGGCAAATTGTCTGGCGGTATTGTTTTCAATATTCTGAGCAAAGGCTGATGAATCTGTTAGAAAAATTATTGACAATAAAAAAACAAGCCTTATCATGACCGACTTTCTATGTTTGTAAATTATTTGTATCATATCTTTGCTCTATTGGGCAATTATTTTTTTTACTTTATGAAGATTATCTGTTTTTACCGAAATGAAATAGGTTCCGGGGTTCAGATTTAAATTCAGGCTTGTGCTTGCCGATAGGTATTCCTGATAAAAAATGCTTCCATTCATATCAAAAATCCTTACCAGCACTTTTTTGTATTCTATACCGGGGAATTCTATAAAGATCTCATTGCTAAAGACAGTAGGAAAAACTTTAATATTATCTTCTCCTTCATCCTGCTTTTGATGAATTCTGGCAACTTTCAGATTGAAGGCAGTGGAGGCTCTACATTTATTATTATCTGTTACTTTTAATGATAGGTCATCTCCTTTCTCTGGGGTGAAAACTGCTACATCGCTTGTTGAGATCACTTCACCGTTAAGCAGCCATTCGAAGAAATAGGGCATGATTCCACCTTCCACATCATATCCCATAAGACCCAGAACTACCGGAATGCCTTCGGGTAGTTCTTCGTTGAATAATGCAACAACACTCAGCGGTTGATCAGCTTGCGAAGGCATATCCATTTTTACAACGGTTTGTGAAAACACTGAATTTACGATGAATGCAGAAACCAAAAACAGAAGTGTTCTTAATACTTTCATTTTTTATTTTTTTGAAATTACTAATCTGAAACCGGTATAGTGTGTATATCCGTCATGAAGGAAATCGACTGTATTTATATCCGGGGGAAGATGATTTCGTGCGTATACCCTGCAGCTGTTTTTATCATATTCAAATTTGTCGGCAAGGAAGTCCCCGCCCCGAATTACTTTTTCTGTTCCTGATGCCGGTCCGGTGGGATTCGTTGATTCTGCAGGTGGAGGAGTACTCTCAGTCCATTCTTTATACCAATCGCTACACCATTCACTCAGATTACCGCTCATATCAAATAAACCAAGCTCGTTGGGTTTTTTCAGTGCCACATTGTGCTTTCTTCCGTCGGAATTTTTATAATGCCAGGCTACCTCATCAATGTAGATACTTCCCGCATAGCTTGTGTTTCCGCTTTTCAATCCTCCGCGGGCAGCTACTTCCCATTCATTTTCTGTTGGGAGGCGAAACTGAAATTCCGATAATTCATTTATTTTAGGGATAAAGTTTTCGGAAATATTTTTCCAGTTAGTCACAACCGGAAGATTTGGCGAACTATTTTCACCATCATAAGGTAAGGTTCCCAATACAGCTTTCCACTGAGCATTTGTGATTTCTGTTTCTGAAATAAAATAACTATCCAGATAAACTTTTCTGCTGGCAATGTATGTGGCTCCGTCTAAATAGAAAGTCGTATCTGCTTTTACCGGAACTAAAGAAAAGGAAACCCCCATTATTTCAAAGTCAATAAAAGGCACCCCTGCCTGATGGACTTTAATTTCTTTGGAATTGTTGTCTGATGAAACTGTTATTACGGCTTCGCGTGAAAAATTCCGGTTAGCCGATGCCCCAATTAAAAACCCGGTTGATTTATTACCCTCGTAGGCTGAAAGCGACAACCAGTCTGCAGTAGATGTAGCTTTCCAGTCACTGTTTGTTTTCACCACTACTAAACTGGCATCCTTTTCGGCTGTAAAATTGATGCTTGTCAATGAAAGATCAAAAAAATCATCCCCTATCGGGGGATCATCATCTTTCCTGCACGATGCCAGTAAAAGTAAAAAAAGACAAGATAAAGCTACTTTTTGTTTCATATACATGGTTAATAAAGCATTTAAACCTCTGGAGAATGAGACCATTCCGAAAAGTGAAAATTATGATCATATTCTTTGACACTCTTTATTTCGCATAGGAGTGATAAGTAGTTAATGGTGAGCGATATGATAAAATATTTTTTGTGCATTCCCTGAATGTGGGGGAAGAAAGGATGGAATGAAGTGGATTTGGGGGTGAAAGCACGTTTTTGAAATATGCTCAATAAACAGCAACAAGTCTTTTTAGAGGGTTGAAGGGGGCTATCTTCGAAGTAAGGTTTCATTTATCTATCGTATGGCTATAAATTTAAAAAAAAATGCGAGAAGAATTTAATTTTATTATGAGTGATTAGTAAATTGTTGATAAAAGCCTGAAAACATGGGATAAGTTTTAAGGATACAGAAAACTTTTTTTGTAACTATTAAGGTATCTGCGACAACATTTCTAAATTAATTTATGAGTTTTAAATGCGATGAATAGTTACCTTTTTTAATAAAGTGCGATCTGAAACGGGATATGAACACTCTGTTTCTTTAAGGATTTTTGATTTATTTTATAAGAAATATACTTATCATCCTCATAAGATTCAGTTGTTTTGAGACCGAATCGAAGTGGGAAGTTGATCGTTTTGGCAGGGCCAAGATCATTTTTATATCCATGGCTAATGAATCTTCCATTTGATAAAGTAAATAGAAGAATTAATTCATAATATTAAGGGAAAAATCAGGATATGAATATCTCAATTGATCCGGCAAAAGTTTATATCGATAACAAAGGCTGCAAATTCCCCGGGGGAATAAAAGAATCGGGAATCCTTAACAAGGATATATGCCGTTTGGGAACTACCATGTTCATAATCATGGATAGAAGAGAAGATTTTGATCTTGAGAAAGACATGAAAAGGCTGGGTAAAATGGATGAATAACAGGATTGGGAAGAGTTCATGACCAAATTTCAGGACACAACTGCTGAAAATAAAGGAAAGTGGAAATTAATGGAAAGGGCCTTCAAGCTGGAAGAATAAAGGGTGTTTATTACCTGTACGTTTTTCTAATTCTACTTTAACACATTAAAAAATCTTCTGTTTTTTCACCCTGAATCCCTAAAGGGAACAGGAAGATTTTTATCCTTTCACCCTTTAGGGCCGGGGTAAAAAGGATAAAAATCTCGTTAAAGTCTGAATCTATCAAAGTAGAACTATGATTCCGTACAAAAAACTACCTTGTAAATTTTTCCAAAAAAGCTTTTGCCTGGATGTAAATATTATCAGCAGTATAGCCTAATTTTTCATCCAGAACAGTATATGGAGCTGAAAAACCGAAGCTTTCCATTCCTATAACCATTCCATTATTCCCAACCAGTCCTGCAAGTGTAACGGGCAGTCCCGCTGTTAATCCCATAGTTGGTATCTCCTTTGGAAGAACCTCTCTCTGGTAAGCTATATCCTGTTCTCTGAACAGTCCTTCGCTTATGGCAGAAACAACCTGAACTTCGATGTTAAGTTTTTCCTCCAGCAATTTTGCTCCTTCAAAAAGGGTGGAAACTTCCGATCCGTTTCCAACCAGGACCAGGTCGGGAAGGTTTTCTGTCCTTTTGACAATATAGGCGCCTTTTTCAGCCTGTAATGATTCTTCATAGCGATCTTTGCCGGGAAGATCTTTAATTCCCTGCCTCGACAGAAGAAGGGCAGAAGGTGTTTCGTCATTCTCCAGCGCCATTTTCCAGGCCACAGTGGTTTCATTTGCATCGGCGGGACGCAGAACGAGCATGGAGTTTTCTCCACTATGATTTTTAAGATGTTCAAGCAATCTTATCTGGGCTTCCTGTTCTACCGGCTGGTGAGTGGGTCCGTCTTCACCTACCCTGAATGCATCATGTGTCCATACATATTTTACAGGAAGCTCCATAAGTGCAGCAAGGCGCACCGCCGGTTTCATGTAATCGGAAAACACAAAGAAGGTGGCACAAACCGGTATCACGCCCCCATGAAGAGCCATACCATTTGCAATGGCAGCCATAGTGAGTTCAGATACTCCTACCTGAAGAAATGCTCCCGAAAAATCATTTTTTGTAAAGGGTTTCGTTTTTTTCAGGAAGCCATCGGTTTTGTCTGAATTGGACAAATCTGCCGATGCAACGATCATATTCTCAACCTTATCGGCGAAATATGAAAGAACGATCCCTGATGCGGCACGGGTTGCAGCATTTTCTTTTTGAACAATGTCTCTGAAATTCAGTTCAGGTAACTCACTTTCAAAAAATGAGTTCAGTTTTTTTGCGAGCTCGGGATTTTCTTTTTCCCATTTTTCCTGTTTCGCTTTCCTGGATTTTACAATTTCTTTTTTCTTTGAGATGACCTCTTTCATGTATTCCTCAACCTCAGGAAAGAGCTTAAAAGGATCTCCGGGATCACCACCAAGATTTTTGATGCTCTTTTCAAAAGAAGCTCCGGCACCGGAAAGTGGCATGCCATGTGTGCTGGTTTGTTTTTCAAAGTTTTCCCCCTCTTCAGTAACAGCACCCTTACCCATAATGGTTTTACCGATGATGAGGGTAGGTCTTTCTTTCTCATTCATCGCATCATCAAGCGCTTTTCTGATCTGTTTGTGATCGTTTCCGTCGATGGTCATTACATTCCATCCCCATGCTTTGTATTTCATCTCTGTATCTTCAGAGGTGACAATATCGGTCTTTGAGGAGAGCTGAATGTCATTTGAGTCGTAAAACATAACAAGATTGCTCAGTCCTAGATAGCCTGCGATCCTCCCTGAACCCTGAGATACTTCTTCCTGTATACCACCGTCGGAAATAAATGTGAAAATATTATGCGCCATCCAGTCGCCGAATCTGGCAACCAGAAACCTTTCTGCAATTGCGGCTCCAACAGCATTTGTGTGACCCTGCCCGAGCGGTCCCGAAGTATTTTCCACTCCTCTTTCAACATCGAGTTCCGGATGGCCGGGGGTTACACTTTCCCACTGACGGAAATTTTTCAGGTCTTCCATACTGTATTTTCCATAGAGCGAAAGGACACTATACAGCATTGGGGACATATGGCCGGGATCGAGAAAAAATCTGTCGCGGTTTATCCAGCTCATATCCTCGGGATCGAAAGTCAGGTATTCGGAAAATAAAACATTAATAAAGTCTGCACCGCCCATAGCACCTCCGGGATGTCCAGATCCTGCTTTTTCAACCATTGAGGCAGAGAGAATTCTGATATTGTCTGCTGCTTTTGTTACAATTTGATCGCTCATTTTTAGGAAAATATTTAAGGTTAACTTATAGAAAGCCCAAAATTATAGTTTTCTTGTTAAACAACATAATCTTCTCATTGATTTAAACTATTTTTGCAGAAATTTTATTTATATGAGTCTTACCTGCGGAATAATAGGTATAACAAATACCGGAAAAACCACATTATTTAATTGCTTATCCAATACAAAGGCTGAATCGAGCAATTTTGCTTTTAGTTCAACTAAATCTAATATCGGGATCATCAATATACCCGATCCCAGGCTTGACAAAATTGCTGAACTGGTTGATCCTAAAAAAGTTATATACGCAACTGTAGATATTGTTGATATTCCCGGTCTCACTAAAGGCAGCAGCAGGGGAGAAGGTGTGGGTAATCAGTTTCTGGGCGATATCCGAAATACCGATGCTCTTGTGCATGTTCTCAGGTGCTTCGATGATGATAAGCTTGCTCATGTGGAAGGATCCGTTGATCCTGTCAGAGATAAGGAAACGGTCGATCTTGAATTGCAGATCAAGGATCTTGAATCGGTTGAGAAAAAGATACAACGATTAGAAAAACTGGCCAAAACAGGGGATAAGGATGCCCGCCGCGGAATAGAAGTGCTCAATATCTACAGGGAGCATCTCGAAAATTTTGAGTCTGCAAGGACAGCTCCTGTTGCTGAAAATGACCGTAAATATATTGAGGATCTCTTCCTTCTTACTAATAAGCCCGTTTTGTATGTTTGCAACGTTGATGAAGCTTCGGCACTTGAAGGAAATGATTATGTGAAAAAGGTAAAAGAAAATGTGAAGGAGGAGGGAGCTGAAGTGCTTATAATTGCTGCCGGACTGGAAGCCGAGATCTCGGAACTTGAAAATGAGGAGGACCGAAAAGAATTTCTTGCTGATGTGGGTCTCATAGAACCTGGAGTTAACAGATTGGTACGATCGGCATATAGCCTGCTTGACCTTCAGTCGTTTTTTACTGCAGGTCCCAAAGAAGTCAGGGCATGGACTATTCATAAAGGAATGACAGCTCCCCAGGCAGCAGGTGTAATCCATAGTGACCTTGAACGGGGTTTTATCCGGGCAGAGGTTATGAAATATGATGATTTTATTCATTATGGTTCTGAAAATGCATGTAAAGATGCCGGAAAACTTTCAATCGAAGGAAAATCCTATGTAGTGGGTGACGGTGATATATTGCATATCCGGTTCAATGTGTAAAAGTGTCTGTCCATAATGTCCGTTTGCTGCGTTATGCTCGCCGGGAAATTGCTCATTTACAAGAGTAAACTCCGCATTTCCCGGTATCGCAAGCCTTGCAACCGAACATTCTGATCCAGACACTCTACTTTATTAACGGACATTATAGACAGACTCTTCTATGTTTGGGAAAACGAATGGTCATGAGGAGAATTATCTTATCTTTTTTTCTTTGCAGCATTTTGCCGGCTTCATTGTTATCACAGGAAGTGAGTAAAAAT
Organism: uncultured Bacteroidaceae bacterium; assembly: GCA_964426915.1. Taxonomy (GTDB): domain Bacteria; phylum Bacteroidota; class Bacteroidia; order Bacteroidales; genus CAYRTD01. The sequence goes on from CAYRTD010000066.1 coordinate 6,984, forward strand.
GCTTTTTCCATAATCGAAAAAAGAGAAGAGGTATATGTTGCCCTGCCAAAAACCCACATCAAACATTTGGATAGTCCTTTTTCTCTGCCGGGTTTTGTCCGTTCCGGCAGGGATTCTGTTTTTCTTTGTCTGAGTAGAAAAGATAGCAGCTTTATTAAAAAGAACGAAAAACTCCTGCACATACTTCCGGCACCTTCCATGCTCCGTAAGATCACCACAAGCAATGTTGCTGGTGATGTATTAAAGGGAAAGGCTTATCCCACTTACCCGCTTTATCTTGAGATAATGGATTATTTCAGGGATAGTTTTCCGGAAATCTGCACCATCGATACCATTGGTTACAGTGTAAATAACCGGTTAATCCTTGCGGCCCGTCTGGCAAAAACAGGAAATTCAGTGGGCAAGGTCCCCGTCGGTTTTTACTCATCAACCATTCACGGAGATGAAACTGCAGGATTTGTTTTTATGTTAATGCTGATCCAACATTTCCTGAAGGGGGAGGATGCTATCGCAGAAAATATACTGAATGATATGCTTGTCATTATTAATCCGCTTGCAAATCCCGATGGTACTTACTTCACATCAGACTCCACCGTGTTTGGAGCCACCCGCATGAATGCTCTCGGGACGGACCTGAACAGGAATTATCCCGATCCACAGGATGGCAGTCATCCCGACGGGAACCCATGGCAGCGTGAGACTATAGCGATGATGGGATATATGGATACCATAAAACCATCAATATCTGTGAATTTTCATAGCGGAGCTGAAGTGGTAAATTATCCATTTGATACCTGGGCTCTTCGGCATGCAGATGATGAATGGTTCCGTTTCATAAGCACCGAATATGCCCGGCAGGCCCGTGCTTTACAGCCCGGATATATGGATGCTTTCCGCTTGGGAATAACAAATGGATATTCATGGTATGAAGTTAACGGGGGAAGACAGGATTATGTAACCTACTTTTTACGTGGCAGGGAAACTACCATTGAATTATCTGACACCAAGCTTCTGCCTGAGGATGAACTTTCAGCCCTTTGGGAAGTGAACCGGAATTCAATGATCAATTATCTGAGACAAGGGCTATATGGCGTGCATGGCACAATAAGCGATTCACTGACTTCTGAAAGTATTTTCGCGGAGATCAGCGTGTTAAATCATGACAAACTGAACTCGGAAATATTTTCTCATCCTGAGACTGGGAGGTTTTTTCGTTATTTGAAAGAAGGCGTGTACGACTTTCAGATTGAAGCTGCGGGTTACCGGACGAAAAGGATAAGCGGCCTGATGATAAGGGATTATGAACGCAGAAATTATGAGATAAAAATGATCCCGGATCACATTCTTCCTGATCAGTTTAAAGTAAATGTAGGTCAAAATCCATTTTTGAAGGAATTTACCGTATTTTTGGAAATGAAGGATCCGGATCATGTCTTTTTCAGGATTTATGATATTTACGGAAATTGTGTTTTCCACGAATTCGCTTATCTTACGGCCGGCTATCATGAGTATTCTATCGAACCGGCTGCTGCTCCGGGAGTTTATTTGTTGATTGTGAACAGTGGAGATAGGGTTAAGGATTACAGAATCGTTAAGTTAGAATAAATAGTGTCCGTCAATAGAGTCGGGGGTTTGGATCATAATGTTCAGAAAGCCAATTATCTTTTATATTTTTAAAATCCTTTTCCGGAAACAAATTCCTGAAATAGTTGGTTTTTGAGGAATAAGACGGCTAGAATTAATCAGGTAATGAAAAAAGAAATGCAATAGCAGAATTGAGACATGATCAGTACAATAATTTCTGCTGCAATACTGTTTATTTTAACGAACCGGGATAAATACTTTTTCTCCATGACGATGTTGCTTATTGATGGATTTTGCCGGAGTTTTCAAAATTCCCCCCACTTGTTTAAAAAGATCCCTTCTTATAAGTTTCCGGAAATGACCGAATGCAAAAATGAAGTTAAGTATTTATCCCTGAAGCTTTCTGTCGTACATAAGTCAAAACATTTAGTAATGAAGTATATCTTATCTATTGCGTTTATTTTTTCTGTGTTTTTTCATGTTAATGCCCAGGAAAGGGCAATTCCATCCGAAAAGCCCAGTCTTGTTGTAGGAATAGTAGTTTCAGGCATGAGATACGATTATTTAAACCGGTACTGGGATAAATTTGGTGAAGGGGGATTTAAAAAACTTGCCGGCAATGGAACATTCTGTAAAAATGCACATCACGATTATCTGATCTCAGAACCCTCGACCGGTTTTGCAAGTATAGTATCAGGAGCATATCCCGACGGACATGGAATTGTTTCAGATTTCTGGTATGACAGACTGAGAGATGATGTGGTTTATGCTATTTTTGATGAGAACGTAAATACTGTGGGAGGAGCATATGAATCGGGACAATTTTCTCCTGTTAATTTACAGACCAGCACTCTTTCTGATGAGGTTAAAATCAGCAATAAATTCTCCTCAAAAGTCATTTCAGTATCACTCGACCCCAGGGCTGCGGTTATTTCCGGCGGCCATGCTGCCGATGCTGCTTACTGGTACGATAACAGCAGCGGTGATTGGATAAGCAGTAATTATTATGTAGACAGTTTACCTTCCTGGTTAACACAATTCAATGATAAGAGAATAGCCGACCTTTATCTCCAAAGAACGTGGGAGCCTCTTATGGATATTGAGAATTACTCTGCAAGCCTTGAAGATAACAATGGTTTTGAAAGCGGGATTAAGGGCCAAAAAGTTTTTCCTTATGATTTGGCAAGCCTGAGCAGGACCGGCCGGAAGAAGACCGATTATTCCTTTCTGAGTTTAACTCCCTTCGGAAATACTTATACAAAAGATATGGCAGTTGCTGCGGTAGTGGCAGAGGATCTTGGGAAAGATGAAAATACTGATTTTTTATACCTGAATTTTGCAGCCACGGCCACGGCCGGAGAATTTTTTAGTTCCTGGTCAGTCGAAATGCAGGATATATATCTTCGTCTGGATCGGGAAATTGAACATCTTCTGGATTTCCTAGATCAGGAGATCGGACTTAAGAATGTCCTGATATACCTTACCGCCGAGAATGCCACAGCAAATGAGCCTTCATATCTGCTCGAACAGAGAATACCTTCAGGCTATTATAATTATAATGCATCATTGGCTTTGCTAAGAACTTATTTGAATGTTATTTACGGAAAGGGTGACTGGATAAAGTTTTATTATGCCCAACAAATATATCTTAATACTCATCTTATTGAAGATTCAAAGATTTCACTAACGGAATTTGAAGACAGGGTGGCACGTTTCATGGTTCAGTTTGAGGGGGTTTCAAAAGTTCTTACCTCAAACGATCTAATGAAAAATAATTATACCCGTGGTGTCTTTGAGAAAATACAAAAAACATACAATCAGAAACGGTCTGGTGATATCATTCTGTATTTGAGCCCCGGATGGATTGAGAAAGGAATAGACAGGACTTTTTCATCTTCATTTCATTACGACACGCATGTTCCTTTGATATGGTACGGATGGAAAACCGGAAGAAGAGAGATTTCAGAGAAGATCAGTGTAACAGATATCATGCCTACTATTAATTATTTTCTTGATATCTCCAGATCCCCTGCGATGCAGGGTTCTGTGATTCAGGAACTGGTTGATAAATAAAACTTTGTTATATTTGTATCCCTTGTTCTCAAAATTATTTTTCCTTAAATTCGATAGATGAAAGTTTTAAAAATTTTAACAGTTTTATTATTTAGCTCTCTTACACTTTGTGCCGGTGTCAGGGAAAAATACTGGGTGATCTTCAGTGATAAAAAGGGCGTCGGTTTCGATCCTTATGAGTATTTTGACGGTAAGGTAATTGAAAAAAGAGCATCACAGGGAATAGCTTTGTTCCAGGAAACGGATCTTCCTCTAAATCAGGACTATTGCAGACAAATCTCCGGCTACTCCGGGATATCTGTACAGAGCCGTTGGATGAATGCCGTTTCAGTAACACTGGATAGACAGCAGGTACAGGAGATTTCCAGACTTGATTTCGTAAAGGAAGTAAGGAAAATGCAGATGGTTTCCAAACCGGCAGGAGCCTATGAGGAAATTGATTCTGTAAAATTGAGTCATTTGCATCAGCAATTGGATGTTTTTGGAGAAAAATTATTTACAGAGAAAGGAATTGAGGGAACAGGTGTAAGGATCGCAGTTTTTGACGGCGGCTTTCCATCTGTGGATAAGCTGGAGATCTTCAGTCATTTGTTTAAAGAGAACAAAATTATCGCCACCTGGGATTTTGTGAATGACAGTGAATATGTATATGATTATAATACCCATGGAACCAGTGTCCTGGCATGTATAACCGGTCTGCTTAATGGCGAGAAATTCGGTCTGGCGCCGGGCGCTGAATTTCTCCTGGCAAGGACAGAGGTGAACACTGAGATTTTTGCAGAAGAGGAATACTGGGCGGCTGCAATGGAGTGGGCTCACCGGCATGGTGCGGATATAATCAGCTCTTCCCTGGGTTACACATATCACCGGTATTTCCCCAGACAAATGGACGGGAAATCGGTTTTTGTTACACAAATGGCAAATATTGCGGCCCGGAAAGGAATGCTGGTTATAAGTTCGGCAGGAAATGACGGGGATTCTAACTGGGAAGTGATAAGTGCTCCTGCTGATGCGGATAGTGTATTATCGGTGGGGGGGATTTCAAGCAAGGAAGGCTATCATATAAGTTTCAGTTCATATGGCCCCACTTTCGACGGAAGGTTAAAGCCAAACGTAGTGGCTTTTGGGAATGTTGTTACAACCGGAAAGGAGAAGCTGAAAACTGCTTTTGGGACATCCTTTTCAACCCCTCTGGTTACCGGATTTGCCGCCTGTGTTATCCAGATGAATCCGGAATGGAATAATATGAAAGTTTTCAGGGAAATAGAAAAATCAGGTCACCTTTACCCTTACTATGATTATGCCCATGGATACGGAGTTCCCCAGGCAGCTCATTTTTTTGAGTGTGAAAATAACCGGGACTCCAGCTTTAATTTCACAAGAAAACTTAACTACCTTACTATTGAGTTAAAGCCTGGACAAGATCAAGACACAGGTAATAAGTGTGATGGTGCTGAGGTTGATTATTTCGGAAAGGACCACTATTATCTTTATTACCATATCGCTTCCGAAAAAACAGGAAAAATCCGAAAATACCGACTCATTCACATGACTGAAGCTGACAGTCATTCAATTGATCTTAAGGACATAAGAGAGGGAGAATATGTTATGGCCCACTACCTGGGATATACCGATAAATACACATTTTAATTATGAAAAAATTTTTATTTACTCTAACAACGGTTTTATTATTCTCAACACTTCAATCGCAGGATATAATTCTGGATAAAAATGTTGAGGAGCAGTATAAAGGCAAAACAGGGCCCAATATGAGGCACTACGGACATTTTTATTCAGCCTTCGGACTGGTTGCTGATTTTGATGAAAAGGCCGGAACTGCCATTAAATGGTGGAGGTCGGGGCAATATTTAGTAGGATACAGGTATAAACTTAAGCTGCTTTCATTTTATGCACTTGGTCTGGATCTGAGCTATAAGCGTACACAATACTTTTTCGAAGGTATTGAAGAAAATGAAGTAAATATTTCCAACCCACTGACATATAATACAGAACGAGACAAACATCGTTTAATTAACAATGGTATCGGACTTGAATTCTATCACCGCATAAATATCGGAAGAAGGGGAAATACCCTGGGAAAATATATTGATACCGGGATTAGAGGGCAGTGGAATTTCGCGGATGTTGAGAATATTGTGATAAAAGTGGATGATCCAAATGCTCCTTCTCAACGTATCCGGATAAAACAGCGCGGGTTGAACTATATTAACCCTTTTTCCTATGGTCTTACCGCGAGGATTGGCTTTAATAAAATTATCATTCATGCCAATTATCGGTTATCCGATTATTTTAAAGACAGGATAAATGGATCTATTGATATAGATATACCGGAAGTTCCCAGGCTGGTTGCGGGTATTCAATTTGGATTTTAAAAATATTTTGCTTCAGATATTGAGCGTATTACCGAGTAATCTGTTTCAATTGCATTTCCTACTACTATTAACCCTGCACCTGCATTATAAACCGATGCTGCGTCTGCGGCTGTTCTTATTCCACCACCAACAATGAGTGGAATACTAATATTCGCGGAAACCTCTTTAATAATATTCTGCCCCACATGATTGGTCCCTCCGCTGCCTGCTTCAAGGTAAATATATTTTAGTCCGAGCATTTCGCCTGCCATAGAAGTAGCAACAACTATTTCAGGTTTATCAGCGGGAATTGGCCTGGTATTACTCATGTATTCAACAGAAGTCCGCTTGCCGTTTTCTATTAGTATATAGCCGGTTGGAAGAATTTGGAGGTCCGACTTTTTCAAGAAAGGTGCAGCAAGAGTATGATGGCCGATTAAATATTCCGGGTTGCGTCCTGAGATAAGAGAGATAAACAATATTGCATCAGCTTTTTCCGATATTTGCATAACATTTCCGGGAAAAAGAATCACCGGAATATCACATTTTGATTTTATTCTGTCAATACATACATCAAGGGAATTGAAAAGTAAGCTTCCCCCTACGAAAAAGTAATCCACCCCGGCATTTACAGATTCATGAACAACAGAAAATATCTGATCTTCAGTGCATTTGTCGGGATCAATCAGGACAGCCAATTGTTTGCCCGTGGCAAAAGAATTTATTTGATTTGTTTTATACATTACTTACATGTCCAGACAATAGAATAATCTTTATATTTTTTATATCTGAGCCAAAAGTCCTCGACCCCATTTAAATTAAGCACACGACCTCTTATCATTCCGCTATCGGCCGGAGAAAAGGGGAATACTGTAAGATTTTCCTTAAAGTTGATGTCCTGTTTATCACAGATCTTGTACATTGCTTCTTTGGCGCACCAGTGGATATACAGGTGATAACGCCTCATTTCCGGATCATCGGTTATTATTTCCTGGGAATTAATAAATTTATGGCTTATTGAACTTATTTTGTGAGACATTAATTCGAGATCAATCCCTACCCGTTTCTTTTTACTTATAAAAATTGAAGTGAGATTATATGAATGGGAGATACTTATGTTATAGCTATTTCCCTTTAAAAAGGGCTTCTTCTCTGTGTTATATATAATACGTGATTCCCTTCCCAGCATTTCTTTGATGAGTGCCCGGACACTCAGCCATTCAACTTTCCGGCTATTGCTTTTGAATCCATTCAGCCTTTCGAGTTCATCATCATCCAGTCTGAGCTGAGAGAAGAGGGTGTCATAATCTTCCTTAATCTCCCACATTCCCAGGATACAATCTCCCTTAACCGATTCTTTTAATATTACTCCCATAATAATTCCGTTGATCTCCCCTCCGAAAGAGATCAAATTTAAACAATTCTTGTCAATCCCAAACAATCCAGCTTCTATTTTGCTGTTAAGTATTATTGTCTGAAAAAATCACTGATCCTTCCATTCGAAACTTTCCAGTAAATGAATAACGTCTTTACGGATGAATGATACAATTGGAGCAAGTGAATCTTTTTTCGGAGTGGTATTAAAATACAGCGAGCCTCGTAGAAAATGCTCCATACTGTCGGTTACGAAAAACTGCAATGAGGAGGCTGTATTTCCACCCAGGTCGTAAAGCAGTCCGTAAACATCATCTTCAGGTTGATGTATCAGACTTTCATCAATAGACTCTGCTTTGATTGTATGTTTGTAGACAAGTGTTCGGGAATCTTCTATGAAATTTCCCAGGTTCCCCTCCACCTCCTTATAGCTGAGATAAATTTTAGCATCGAAGGGGATGAATTCAATATTATACCAGTACTTCTCGGCATTGGGAGAAGTATCCGGTACGACCCTGGCATATTCGGGATATTCAAACCGGAAAGGGGCATTGCTATCAAAAAGGACATAGGATTTATCAGGATACTCAACTTTTATATATCCTCGTGGTTTGGGAACATAATCCTGCCGGCAGGATATCAGTCCGATAAAAATAATCAGAAAAGCATATATGAGATTTTTCATTTTTCTCTTTACTTTGAAGGTTTAATAGGTCTGTCGATTGTTACTTTAATCTTTTTGATCCTCCTGTTATCGACAGAAACAATGGTGAAAGTAAATGGATCAACCTTAATTACATCGTTCAATGAAGGGAGGTCTCCGATCAACTCGAGAACAAGGCCTGCCAGGGTATCGGCATCTCCCCTGATTTTTTCAAAAATATCTTCCTGTATTTGTACTGTTTTATAAAAATCGTTCAGAAGTGTTTTTGCATCGAATATATAATTCTTGTCATCGAGTTTTGTATAAAAACTTTCGATTTCATCCGATTCATCCGTAATTTCGCCAACAATTTCCTCAAGAATATCTTCAAGTGTCACAATACCTTCAGTACCACCATATTCGTCAACAACAATTGCCAGGTGTATTTTCTTTTCTCTGAATTCCTGAAGCAGGACATTTATCTTTTTACTCCCCGGTACATAATATGCAGGTCTGATAAGTGAATGCCAGTTAAAATCATCCTTTTCGTCAATATAGGGGAGGATATCCTTCACATACAAAATGCCTTTAATATTATCGAAGGTTTCCGAGTATACAGGTATCCGGCTGAATCCCGATTCATTTATGATTTTAACCATTTCACTTATTTTGGTATTCAGGTCAACTGCCACAACGTCCATTCGGGGCTTCATGATCTCATTAACTTCAATATTACTGAAATTGACTATGCTTCTGAGAATTTTTTTGTCCTCCTGGACAAAACCTGTAGTAAGGTCCAGCGCATCCGACAAATCGACCATTGTTATATTGGGTCTGCCGGATGAAAGCCTCCGGTTAACGAACTTTGTTGATCTCAGAAGAAGATAGGCGATGGGGGTAAATAACCTGTTCAGAAAAATGAGGGGATAAGACATGAAAACCGAAAACTTAAGTGCATTTTGATTGGCATATAGTTTTGGGATGATCTCTCCGAATACAAGGAGAAGAAAAGTCACTACTACTATCTGTATGAGAAACGCGAGGAGGGGATCCTCGCTGAAATCAAAAATCGAAGTAGTAATGTAGGTTGAAATAATAACTATTCCCACGTTTATGAAATTATTACTTATCAGAATTGTCGCAAGCAGTTTTTCCGGTTTGGCCAGAAGAGAAAGGGTCTGATGTGAACCTTTTGTATTCAGTTCACGAAGTTGTCCTATTTGATGAGGTTGAAGTGAAAAGTAGGCAACCTCAGACCCTGAAATCATTGCTGATCCGATTAAAAGGATGAAAATGCTGATAAAACCTGCAATTATTCCCGTAGTTACCGGGTACAGGTGGATGGTCAGAAATAGTTGATATGTGGATAAAAATGGTTCTGAGTCCAAGGGGTAAACCGGTTTAATTAAAACTAAAAGGGAAGATCATCCGCTTCATCGGGGCCTTCAGTAAGTTGATCATAGCTATTATCACTCTTTTGTTCCTGATGGTTTTCTGCTGCAGGTTTAGAGTCAGGAGAGCTCGTTTGATGCTGGCGGGTATCATTTTCTCCCTGACTGTTGTTATCATCATGGCGCTTGCCCAGCATTTGCATATTATCAGCAACTATATCGGTAGTGTAACGGGTATTTCCTTCTTTATCGGTGTAAGAACGATTTTTGATCCGGCCTTCAATATATAATTGAGAACCTTTTTTAACATATTTTTCCACAATCTCCGCAAGTCCGCGCCATGCAACAATATTATGCCATTCAGTATTTTCTATTTTTTCACCGGCACGATTCTTATAAACTTCGGATGTTGCCATCGGAAAACGCGAGACCACAGTACCCCCCTCAAGATAACGGGTTTCCGGATCTTTGCCGACATTTCCAACAAGAATAACTTTATTTACTGACATGTTTTTCAGGTATTATTGTAAAGTTCAAAGATAAAAAAAATTATTGGGAAAAGAAGGTTGTTATCCTTGCCCTGCTTTTCCCAGGTAACGGTCGATCAGTCGGGGAAGGGGAAAATCATTTATTCTGTTGCTGTTAATTGTGGTAAATCCTGAAAGTCCGGGTCCTGAAAAATCTTCCGTTTCAATATGAATAAACCGGGCATGAATCTTCTGATGGCTTAACACATGGGTAATTTCCGAAGAAATCTTTTTTATCCTCAGCTTTTTATGCTCCGGGAAAAATTGTTTCCGTATTGAATCGAATATCCGATTCTCTTCCATGGCTTTTTCTTTTTCTATTAACGGAAACTCATACAACAATTCCCAGATGTCTTTTTTCTTTCGCTGATTAATCAATACCATATCCCCTGAACTAATAATAATATAATAGAAATAGCGGTCCCTGTTTTTCGTTTTTTTGTATTTCACGGGAAGCTCATTAACTATATCCTGATTATAGGCCTTACATTTTTCTGCCAAAGGGCAATCCCTGCACAGAGGTTTTGAAGGTTTGCAGATCAGCGAGCCAAGATCCATCAGTGCCTGGTTAAATGTTCCGGGCTCTTCGTGATTCATCAGATTCTCCAGAGCTTCCCTTACTTTTTTCAGTCCTGAAGGTTTAGCCATATCATCATATATTCCACAGAACCGTGATATCACTCTTTTTACATTTCCGTCAATTGCCGGTACAGCCTCTCCAAAGGCAATAGAGGCAATTGCACCTGCAGTATATTCTCCGACTCCTTTAAGTTTAATAATATCACTGTAATTCCCCGGGAACTTTCCATTATGATCCCTTACAATAGATTTTGCTGCCTCGTGCATATTCCTGGCACGGGAATAATATCCCAGGCCCTGCCATATTTTCAGAACATCCCGGATCTCCGCAGAGGCCAGACTGAAAACATCCGGAAATTGCATGATGAAGGAATAATAATATTCCAAACCCTGTTGAATCCGGGTCTGCTGAAGAATAATTTCGGATACCCATATCTTATAAGGATCCCTTGTGGCTCTCCATGGCAATTCCCGTCCCTCTCTTTTATACCAATTCAGTAATAATTTACTTATATCCATTAGGTTGAAATAAAAAAATATACTTTTTCCATCAAAAATAATCGAATTGTGTTTTATTAATCGGGATAAATAAACTATATTTGCAACTCAATAAAAAAATATTTTGTAATTCATTGATAATTAAAGTGTTTTAAAATGACTAAAGCAGATATCGTAAACGAAATTTCCAAGAACACAGGAATCGAAAAAGTAACTGTACAAAAAACAGTTGAAGCTTTCATGGAAACTATTAAAGACTCTTTGAGTAAAAATAAAAATGTTTATTTAAGAGGTTTCGGAAGCTTTATAGTAAAGAAAAGGGCTCAGAAAACAGCCAGGAATATATCAAAGAATACAACCATTATCATTCCTGAACACTTTATTCCTTCATTCAAACCTGCAAAAACTTTTGTAAATAAAGTTAAGTCAAACGTAAAATAGAAGAGAGGATCGACAAATGCCCAGTGGTAAGAAAAGAAAAAGACATAAGATGTCGACGCACAAGCGTAAAAAACGTTTGAGGAAAAACAGACATAAAAAAAGGAAATAGTATAAATTTTACGTTATACCAGTAAAACCTAAAGATCTCATGGTCTTTAGGTTTATTGTGTATAATTGTTTCCACTCCAGGTTTCTTAATAAATAAGAGGAAAGAGAAGTGAGTAATGAATTGGTAATTGATGCTTCACCCAGTGAAATATCTATTGCCCTGCTTGAGGATAAAAGTCTTATTGAGCTTAATAAAGAGAAAACCGATACCAAGTTTTCAGTTGGGGATATTTATCTTGGCAAGGTAAAAAAGATTATGCCGGGTTTAAACGCCGCATTTGTAGATGTGGGTTATGAGAAAGATGCGTTTTTACATTACCTGGATCTTGGTCCGCAGTTTAACTCTCTGAATAAATATCTTAATCTTGCGATCAGCAGGAAAACCCGGAACATTCCCTTTTCAAAATTCAGAAAAGAACCTGACATTAATAAGGAGGGGAAAATAAATGAGGTCCTGAGTTCCGGTCAGACGATCATTGTACAAATAGCTAAAGAACCTATTTCAACTAAAGGGCCCAGGCTCGGATCCGAGATTTCGATTCCGGGGAGGAATTTAGTCCTGATACCTTTCAGTGATAAAGTTTCCATATCTTCAAAAATAAGTTCTACCGAGGAAAAAGAGAGACTTAAGAATTTATTATTGAGTATCAAACCAAAGAATTACGGAGTTATCATAAGGACAGTTGCCGAGGGTAAAAAGGTTGCAGAACTTGACGCCGAATTGAGGTCCCTGATTGTCAGATGGGAAGCTATTTTCGAAAAGGTGAAGGGTGCTAAAGTGCCTAAATTGATCTATGGAGAATTAAGTCGGACTACCGCGATGCTCAGGGATATCCTGAATGGTCAGTTCGATGGGATTCATGTAAATGATGAGGCGACAAGTCACGAGCTTAAACAATTCATCACAGAGATTGCTCCGGAAAAAACAAAAATCCTTAAACATTATAAAAGCAGTGAACCCATATTTGAAAAATTCGGGATCGAAAGACAGATAAAATCTCTTTTCGGTAAAACCGTCTCTTTCAAAAGTGGTGCATACCTTATCATTGAGCACACCGAGGCTCTTCATGTTATTGATGTTAATTCCGGAAACCGTTCAAAATCCGGTTCCGACCAGGAGAGCAATGCCCTGGATGTAAACCTTGCTGCAGCAGACGAAATTGCAAGACAATTAAGACTCCGCGATATGGGAGGTATAATTGTTGTCGATTTTATCGACATGCACTCAAATGAACATAAGCAAATGTTGTATGAGCGTATGAAAGATGCTATGGCCAAGGACAGGACGAAAAATCACATTTTACCTCTTAGCAAGTTTGGTTTAATGCAGATTACCAGGCAACGTGTACGTCCTGAAATGCATATTGAAACAACCGAAAATTGCCCCACATGCCTGGGTACCGGTAAAGTTGAATCTACTGTTCTCTTTACCGAAACAATCAAAGAAAATCTGCGAAGGATAGTAGTTAAATATAAACTGAAATACATTTCTCTCATTACACATCCCTTTGTCGCTGCATATATTAACAGAGGATTATTAAATTCTATGAGAAACCAGTGGAGCAAAGAGCTGAAATGTAAAATTAAAGTATCCTCACAGGTCTCTCTTAACCTTCTTGAGTATAAAGTCTTCGATAAAAATGGGGATGAAGTGCTTCCCGAAGACGCTGTTTAAAAAGTTTTTTTAAGTTTTGGCTTAATTAAAAAATTGAGAATATTACTTATTTTACTCAGCTTAAACCCTCACGTGGACGGCCTGCGCGTCAACTTAAGACTCTTTCTCCTTTTTTTTGAATTTTCTCCTTACATCAAGATCTGGTAATACATGCGCGTTCCCATAAAAGAACGGGGCAGGCCTGCCTGCCATTGCACTGGTGATCATTTGGCGGGTAGGCTTGATCTCGGACATTAGCTTCGCTTAGCTCACTGCCAATTGGCGCATTCGGTTATGATTCAAACACTTTACTCTATTGACAGGCACTAAACAATACCACTTCTGTTTCACTGACTATCAAAAGCAGCAGAGAAGAATGAACCTTCCACTATTTATTATTAGCACGGCGTGCGGGCACACCAAAACACCCGGCTTTGCTCTGCTGTCCGCGTATCGCCGGAGCTTTCCACAAGCGCTATCTACGTGTCGCCGAAGCTGTAGCTTCAACGCAAGCGTAAGGCTTCTGCCGCCGGAGAAAGCTTCAGCGACAGCGTGCGGTGGCACAAGCGAATGGCGATAATCCTGGCTGGTATGGAATTTATAATAATTAGTGGATGTATTATTCCTAACCCTGACAGGCATACGCGTCAACTTAAGACCCTTCATCTGTTTTGATTGGAAG
>CAYRTD010000067.1:0-20809 GCA_964426915.1 uncultured Bacteroidaceae bacterium
CCATTTTTCCCCAATTTTCCCTACCTTTGCAAATTCATAAAAAAAGCAAGCAAACTCAAGAATATGAAGTTCACTGAATATGAGAGCCTTAATCTCTCGGAGATAAATAAGGAAGTGCTGAAAAGATGGCAGGAAGAAAATGCATTCGAAAAAAGTCTGTCCAGCCGTAAAGATGATCCGCCTTTTGTGTTTTTTGAAGGTCCTCCCTCGGCCAACGGGAAGCCCGGGATTCATCATGTAATGTCAAGGACTATCAAGGATATTGTGTGTCGTTACAAAACACTCGACGGATACCGTGTCGACCGTAAGGCGGGATGGGATACCCATGGTCTGCCCGTGGAGCTGAGTGTTGAAAAATCTTTGGGAATAACCAAGGAGGATATCGGGAAAAAGATCTCCATAGCCGAATACAACGAGGCATGCCGTAAAGAGGTGATGAAATATACCCTTGAATGGGAAGAGCTTACCGATAAAATGGGCTACTGGATCAATATGGAAGATCCTTATATAACCTATGAAAGTAAATATATTGAAACCCTCTGGTGGCTGCTGAAACAGCTTTATAAGAAAGATCTTCTGTACAAGGGATACACCATTCAGCCCTACTCCCCTGCAGCAGGAACCGGCCTCAGCACCCACGAGCTCAATCAGCCGGGCTGCTACCGCGATGTGAAGGATACTACCATAGTGGCACAGTTCAGGGTGAAAAGGGATGAAAATTCTGAAAAACTCTTTGAGGGAACGGATACAGACCTTTTTCTTATGGCATGGACAACTACTCCCTGGACCTTGCCTTCGAACACCGCACTTGCTACCGGCCCATCAATAAAATACGTGAAGGTAAGGACATTCAATCCTTATACCGGTCAGCCCATTACTGTAATACTCGCGAAAGATCTCAGGAAAGTATACTTCCCTGAACAGAACAGGGAACTTCCCCTGGAAAATTATAAAACGGGTGATAAAAACATCCCCTTTAAAATAATGGCTGAGTACAGCGGCAATGAACTTTCAGGCATTGCCTATGAACAACTGCTTCCCTGGGTAGATCCGGGCAAGGGCGCCTTCCGGGTGGTAACAGGGTCTTTTGTTACTACCGAAGACGGTACGGGTATTGTTCATATTGCGCCTACTTTTGGTGCCGACGACTACCGTATATCACAGGAAAACGGTATTCCCCCGCTCGTGGTTAAGGATAAGGAAGGGAATAATCAGCCCCTGGTAGATAAAAAAGGCCGGTTTTTCCCTCTCGAAAACCTGGATGACAAATTTGTGCGGGAAAAGGTGAATGTTGAAGCCTATCGGCCTTTTGCATCGCGTTATGTGAAAAACGAATACGATGAAAGTATTCCTGACGATGCTCCGACAACTGACGTGGATATAGCCGTGAGTCTCAAGCACGAGGGGAAAGCTTTCCGCATTGAAAAATACCTGCACAATTATCCGCATTGCTGGAGAACCGATAAGCCTGTGCTTTACTATCCGCTCGATTCATGGTTTATACGCACTACCGCCATGAAGGATAAGATGACGGAACTGAACAATAGCATCAACTGGAAACCGGAGTCGACCGGTACGGGAAGATTTGGAAAGTGGCTGGAAAACCTGGTCGACTGGAACCTTTCCCGGTCAAGATTCTGGGGAACTCCTTTGCCCATATGGGTCACTGAAGACAAAAAAGAACAAAAGTGCATAGGGTCGCTTGCCGAACTGAAAAAGGAAGTGGAAAATTCTGTGGAAGCAGGGTTCATGGAGGAAAATCCCCTGGCAGACTTCAGGGAAAATGATCTTTCCCCGGAAAATTATTCGGTCTTCGATATGCATCGCCCCTACGTAGATGACATAGTTCTGGTATCGGAAAGTGGCAAAAAAATGTTCCGCGAACCCGACCTGATCGATGTGTGGTTCGATTCGGGAGCTATGCCTTTTGCCCAGTGGCATTACCCTTTCGAGAACAAGGAAAGCCTGGGCGATCGATTCCCGGCCGATTTTATCGCGGAAGGTGTAGATCAGACCCGTGGTTGGTTTTTCACCCTTCATGCCATCGCCGGTATGCTTTTCGATTCTGTGGCCTTTAAAAATATTATTTCCAACGGCCTGGTTCTCGACAGCAAGGGAAATAAAATGTCCAAACGCCTCGGGAATGCCATCGACCCTTTTGAAACTATCGATAAGCACGGCTCAGATCCCCTTCGCTGGTACATGATAACCAATGCACAGCCCTGGGATAATCTTAAATTTGACATTAACGGACTCGATGAGGTAAAAAGAAAGTTTTTCGGAACCTTATATAATACCTATTCATTCTTTGCTCTTTATGCAAATGTGGATGGTTTTGCTTACAAAGAAGAAGAAATTCCCCTGAATGAACGTCCGGAAATTGACCGCTGGATCATTTCTCTCCTGAATTCCCTGAAAAAGGATGTGAAAATGAATTACGATAATTATGAAATCACCAGGGCAGGCAGGCTGATCCAGGACTTCGTGACAGAAAATCTGAGTAACTGGTATGTGCGTCTTAACAGGAAACGCTACTGGGGAGGTGAATATTCAAAGGACAAGATCTCAGCCTATCAGACACTCTATAAATGCCTGGAAACAGTAGCAATACTTGCTTCACCCATTGCTCCTTTCTTCACCGACCGCCTGTTTCGCGATTTAAACGGGGTTACCGGCCGGCTTGAAGAAAGCCTGGTACATATTGCACGTTTCCCCGAAACAGAGGAAAGTGCTATCGACAAGGATCTGGAGGAAAGAATGGAAATTGCCCAGGTTGTTTCATCCATGGTGCTGGGATTAAGAAGGAAGGTGAATATTAAAGTCCGCCAACCCCTCCAAAAAATGATGGTCCCGGTCACAAGTGATGAATTCCGGGAAAAATTCGAAGCGGTAAAAGATCTGATCCTATCGGAAGTTAATGTAAAAGAAGTTGAATATATTTCCGGCACCGGTGGAATTCTGGTGAAAAAAATTAAACCCAACTTTAAGAAACTGGGGCCCCGATACGGCAAACTTATGAAAGAAATTTCAGCCGCCATAGCAACCATGGATCAGGATGATATTGCCACCTATGAAAGGGAAGGTGCATTCAGTCTCAAAGTCCAGAATCAGCTGATAAACCTCGGTCCCGAAGATGCAGAGATCATTTCGGAAGATATTCCCGGCTGGCTGGTGGCAAATGAAGGAAAAATTACCATCGCACTGGATGTAACAATTAGTGAGGATTTACGTTATGAAGGCATTGCAAGGGAATTCATTAACCGGATCCAGAATTTAAGAAAAGATAGCGGTTTTGAAGTTACCGACAAAATAAGTATTGAAATAGAAAAAGATGAAGCGATAAATATAGCCATTGAAAAACATGAAAACTATATTGCTTCCCAGACACTGGCCTCCGAAATAAGGCTGGTGGATAGTCTGAATGAGGATAGCCGGATGGTTGAAATAGATGAAGATATCCAAACGAGAATGAAAATTTCAAGACTATCTTAAAACAGTTTTTTATTTCAAAAAAATTCCTAATTTTAGCGAAACAATAAAAATTATTACCATGGCGGAAAAGATGAAATATACAGATGAGGAACTGCAGGAATTTAAGAATATTATTCTTATGAAGCTTGAAAAAGCCAGGGAAGATTATGACATCCTGAAAAGTTCCATAACCCAGAGTGATAATAATGATACACAGGATACTTCTCCCACTTTTAAAGTGCTGGAAGAAGGCGCTGCAACATTATCCAAGGAAGAAGCAGGCAAACTGGCTCAGCGTCAGTCCAAATTTATCCAGCATCTTCAGGCTGCACTGGTTCGTATTGAAAACAAAACTTACGGGATTTGCCGTGAGACCGGAACCCTTATTCCCAAAGAAAGATTACGGGCTGTTCCGCATGCTACCCTCAGCATAGAAGCGAAAGAAAAGGGCGGTAAATAAATTTTAACTTAGAAAAAATTAATCCTGAAAACCGCAGAAGCAAACGTTCTCTGCGGTTTCATTTTATATTATGAGTTTAGCAAAGAAGTCAGTTTTAATAATTTTCCTGGTCCTCCTTGCCGACCAGGTGCTGAAATTTATTATTAAAACCAATATGGAACTGTATGAAGACATTCATATTCTTGGCAATTGGTTCATTCTAAAGTTTATTGAAAATGATGGCATGGCATTTGGCCTCAATCTTCCCGGAAATCATGGAAAACTTATACTTACCCTCTTTCGTATTATTGCTGTTATAGCCATCGGATTATATCTTCGCCATCTTATTAAGATCCGGTCACATGCCGGATTAATAATTTCCGTTTCCCTCATACTTGCTGGTGCACTGGGTAATATCATCGACAGCGTTCTTTATGGGGTGATCTTCTCGGAAAGTACTCCCTACGCAACAGCAACGCTTTTCCCTGAAGGAGGAGGATACGGAACCCTCATGCATGGTCATGTGGTAGATATGTTTTATTTCCCCGTCCTCAGAGGTGACTGGCCCGACTGGATCCCGTTCATGGGTGGTAAAAGATTTGAATTTTTCAGACCCGTATTTAATATCGCCGATGCATCTATAACCACCGGAGTATTCCTCATTCTTATATTCCAGAAACGATTCTTTGCGGAAGAACAACAGGCTGAACTATATCAGCACTAATCCGGGAACGGAAACCCAGACTAAAATAGCGGAAAGAATTACTTTCCCCTTTTCACCAGCCCGTAAAAAAGGAACTGAATAAGATTATCCAGACGCTTTTCAATATCCCCGTGCTCTTTCCTGATAAATAAGGGAATCTCCAGTCCCTTCATAGCCGTAACCAGAGCAACCGCAGCCAGTTCAGGATCATCAATAACGAATTCCTCATTTTCCATTCCTTTTTTCAGTATGGAAGAAACAACCTCGATCTCACGACGATCATATTCTTTGCGTATCTGCTCGATAAATTCCAGATGAGCAAGAGAATCACTTTTCAGAGCGGCATAAAAGTTGGTAAGAGTCTTCATCTTGTGCATCCTGAAAAGTATATAGGTTTTTAACTGTTCAATGGGATCTTCCACCTTTGAAACGGCCGTTTTCAGGTCCTTTTTGAGTTCTTCCGCTTCCTTTTCAACCACGGCACGAAAAATATCTTCCTTGGATGCAAAATAATAATAAATGGAACTCTTTCCTTTATTGGTGGCCATGGCTATCTCTTCCATGGTCGTTTTTTTAAATCCGAAGCGGGTAAAGATCTTACCGGCTACACGTATAATGTGCGATCTTACTTCATCTTTCTGAACAACCATGGAACAAGGTGTTAATAGGTGAAAATAGCGTAATATCAGAAGTCCGCAAGCTAAGGACAAAACCCCCACTGGAATTTTTGTAAATTTAAACTCTGTTTAATCATCAAACAAATTTTTATCGAATAAACTGGTCTGAAAGTCAAAAAATAGTATTACAGTCCCAAATATGAAAAAAAAACCAGATGTATATTTTTTACCTTCTTTTTTAATTAGATTTGCATAAATTATCAGGAATTTTTATGAACAGATCGAGAGTTTTCCGGATGGTGATAGTTGATGCGATCATCCTGATACTGTCTTTTTTACTGGTAGTGACCTACAAACCCGGCACAGCCAACTATCTGTCCTGGCGTTACCTCACAGGTCTGGGAATATTAATGGTAACATGGCTTGCCGCTTCACTCTATTTTAAAAAATACCGCTTTAGAAAAAAATACAGCTTCGATCGGATAAGCAGGCAGATCGTTTTGTCCAATATGTTTTCTGTGGCCGTTATTTCAATTTTTGTAATTATCCTGGAAGTGTCGGGCTACTCCCGCCTGGTATTCTTCGGTACGGCAGCGGTCGCCACCCTTTTCGAAATAATAACGGCAAATCTGTATTTTTTGCTCATCCACACAAAGAATAACAAAACCGATCTCTACAACCCTCCTCCAAAAGCTTATGAACTGAAAAAAGCAGGAGAAGCCATAAATTATGCTGATATATCACTATCTGCTAATTATGTTAAAGAAGCAATTATCAGTGAATGTGGCGAAAAAGCATTTTCTTTCCTTGAAAAACATGTGAATACAAAGGAAAATAAATTGCTCTGCCTTTCCACAACCACCCGATTTAACGTGGAATTTCAGCCTGAGAACCACTTCACAAGGATCATTAACCTGAAAAGGGTGAACGATATACAATACATTAACAAGTTTTTTGAAACGGTAAACCGGAAATTGCCTGAAGGGGGAATATTTATGGGTTGCGTTGAAACCAAAGACCAGAGAAAAAAGAGAATACTGAAAAAGTTTCCGCCGGTTATTAACTGGATTTACTATACCCTCGATTTTATCCTGAAGAGGATCTTTCCTAAGTTTATGCTTACCAAAAAATTCTACTTTCTACTTACCAGAGGAAACAACCGGGTGCTTTCCAGGGCAGAGGTTCTGGGCAGGCTATATTCCTGCGGATTTGCTGAAGTGGATGAAAAGGATATTGAAGGTCACTATTATTTCGTTATGAAAAAGGAATGCAGTCCCGCCTATGACATGAACCCTACCTACGGACCCTTTATCAAACTGACACGTGTGGGTAAGAACGGCAAACTCATCAAAGTATATAAAATGCGTACCATGCATCCCTATGCAGAATACCTTCAGGATTATATTTTCAGGAAAAACTATCTTGAAGACGGGGGGAAATTCAAGGATGATTTCCGGATAACAGGTGTAGGTAAGATTATGCGAAAGCTTTGGCTTGATGAACTTCCCATGATATTCAATCTAATAAAAGGGGATATGAAAATAGTGGGAGTACGCCCCATTAGCAAACACTATTATAACCTTTACTCTGAAGAGCTCAGGAAAAAACGCATTAAGACAAAACCCGGTCTTATCCCTCCTTTTTACGCAGATTTGCCCAAAACACTGGAAGAAATACAGAATTCGGAACTTCGATACCTGAAAGCGCATGAAAAACATCCCCTGCGAACCGATCTCAGGTATTTTTACAAGGCCACAGTAAATATCCTGGTCAAAAAGGCCCGCTCACAATAAGATAAGTAAGTTGGACATTTCCACCTTACCAGGCCAGCCCATTCATTTTCTTTTTTTATTTTTACATCCAATAAATTACAACCATGAAATCATCCCCACGTGAACTGGCGATTTATATTGCACTAATTATTGCATCCCTTTTCGGAGGCATTATGCTTATTTTAACTTATTTCAAGATCGAACGGCTTTGGATCCCGGTTCTTATCGCCCTTGTTCTTTTTTTTATTCTTACATATGTTATTGTTTATAAAACCCTTACAAATTTTATCTTTGAGAAGATCCAGCCGGTATATAAAACCATCCACGATTTTACCGAGACACAGAAAGAACTGAAAAAAAAAATCGACCAGGATGATCTAATCACACAGGTGAATAAAGAGGTGGAAGACTGGGCAGACAGTAAAACAAAGGAGATCAAAAAGCTAAAACAACTCGAGAAATACAGAAAGGATTTTGTTGGGAATGTTTCCCATGAGCTGAAAACACCGATATTCAATATTCAGGGCTACATTCTTACCCTGCTGGACGGCGGACTTGAAGACACATCCATAAACCGCCTCTATCTGCAGCGTACGGAAAAAAGCATAAACAGGATGATCTCCATTGTTGAAGATCTTGAATCTATCTCCAGACTGGAGTCGGGAGAAGTGAAACCCCATTTGGAAACTTTTGATATTATTAAACTGGTGGAAGAGGTCTTTGAGAGCATGGAAATGAGAGCGAAAGAAAAAGGAATAAAGCTCAATTTCGGATCCA
The DNA here is from genome assembly GCA_964426915.1 of uncultured Bacteroidaceae bacterium. GTDB lineage: Bacteria > Bacteroidota > Bacteroidia > Bacteroidales > CAYRTD01. Next base: position 7,780 of record CAYRTD010000067.1, read on the forward strand.
GCTATAATAAACCTGTTAAAGTTCTTGCAGACCGCAAACGCCTTCTGGAAGTAGTGAATAACCTGGTGATAAATTCCATCAATTATGGAAAGAAGAATGGAAAAACCACAGTTTCCTTCATGGACATGGGCCAGAATGTTCTCGTGGATGTTACCGACGACGGAATAGGGATTTCCGATAAAGATATCCCCCGCATTTTCGAACGTTTCTACCGTACCGATAAATCACGCTCGCGCGACCAGGGGGGAACCGGTCTCGGCCTTGCTATCGTTAAACATATTATCGAAGCCCACAACCAGTCTATTAACGTACGTTCAAAACTGAATAAAGGAAGTTCTTTTGTGTTCACGCTTAAAAAGGTTTAGATAGTGCAGGTTCGCCTTGAAGGAGAGGTCCTGGTACACCGGGATTTCATCGCTGAATTCCAGCTCCGGCAGCAACGGAAAAACCAGCGCCATGGTGGAGTAGCGATAGTTCAAAAGGTATGACCCTCCTAACTGTCCGCCGAGCGGTCCCTCGATAGCAGCCTCAACACCCTGAACACCTGCTTGAAAAGCGTACTCACGCTTGCGGTTGTTACCGTTGCGGAGTTTCATGTCGAATACGCCGGCAGTGGCATTGCCATACTCAGCCGGGAAGGCGCCGGTATAGAAATCGGAATTGGCGAGCATGCTGCTGCTGAACATCGTGAGTCCGCCACCCCCGGTAACATTGGAGCCGGAGAAATGGCTCGGTACCGGGATATCCACCCCTTCGAGCCGCCACTGCATCCCCTTGGGGGCGTTTCCCCTGACAACAACAGCGTTGACATGGACACCCGCCGTGGTTACGCCGGCAAAATTCCCGGCCATGCGGCCCGGATCGTCGAGCGCCCCCGCATACCTGCCCGCCTCTTCAACGGAGAAGGTGCGGGCACTAACATTAGCCATGCTGTTGATAGTGCGGTCCTTGCGGGCCGACGGTTTTACCGTGACCTCCTCTATGTCGGATATGGCGGTCTGCATGGCAATGTCGAGCACCACCTCCTTGCCGGAGCTCACAAGCAGTTCGGGAAGGAGAACGGGTTCGTACCCTACAAAACGGATGTGCAGGGAGTAACGTCCCACAGAAACATCTTCGAATATGAACCGGCCATCGGTGTTGGTGATGGTTCCTTTGTTCAGTTCAGCCAGGATAATATTTGCTCCGAAGAGCGGTTCGCGGCTGTTTGCGTCGTATACTGTTCCACGGATCGTCTGAACGGGCTTTTGCGCCCGAACGGATTGTTGCGCCTGGCAAACCAGCTGCACCTGACAAACCAGTCCGACGAAAAACAATTTGGATAATTGAATATATCTTTTCATGGTTCTTGTTCTTCCAGTTTCTATTAGTTGGAGAATACAGTAAAAATATTCGTGAGTCAGAAAATTTCAAAAAAAAAGCCGGTGAGTGACCGGTTTTAGAGGTTGGACATAGATTGGCATGGGGCAGGTTGTATTTTTACACCCATTGAGCTGAGGTCGCCTTCTGTTTTGGTCACCAGATTCTCTGCATCTTTTGCCCAGTTGGAATGGCCATTTTTTAGTATGGATACGCTAAAGCCATTCTTTAACCCACCAACACACGTGGCCTTCACGCAGTGCTGTGTTGATAGTCCGCAAACCAGAATTTCCTCTGCCTTTTTTGATGTTAATATGGTATGGAGTTCAGTATCTGTAAATGCATTTCCATGCTTTTTCTGCAGAACAATTCCGCCGGAACACCTTGTTACCCTGTCGTCAATTTCCCAGTCGACCGTGTTGGCTATTAGCATCTTATTGATATGCTGTATGTAAATAACAGGTAAATCATTGCTGCAATAATATTCAATTGCAGCGTTAATTGTGCTTAAAAAGAGATCGGTATTGTAAAAACCCCTTCTTTTTGTAAGTCCTTTTTGTATGTCCACTACGAGTAGCGCTTTCATATGTATGAATTCTTTATTTTATTAATATATAAGGTTCCTGTACAGATATGTCGCCCCGCTGGGGCCAGGGGGGTGCATGTCGCCTTGCTACAGATGTTCCGCTCCTCCGGGAGCTATTAATACTCCGACAGGAGCATCATGTCTGTAGCAGGAATGTCCTACCGTAGCACGCCCAGCCCCAGCAGGGGGACATGTCTTTACAACAAACTGCCCACATGTAACCCCCAGCTCCGAAGGAACTACATGTCTGTAACAGATGCCCCCACTTCCATTAAAATTCCCCGGTAAGCCCACGTAGTATGCTATTGAATTTTTCCGGCTCTTCCATAATCGGACTATGTGCTGAGTTCTCAAATGGAAAAAAACCTTTTTGTGGCGCCTTCAACTGTTGAACAAATTCCTTCGCCAAAGGGTAGGGGTTTGTATTGTCGTGTATTCCGTGAAAAATGTAAACAGGGACCTTCATGCTGTCAATCTCATTGAAGAGATTGGTATTGATCACATCAAGCCACAAATTTTCCAATGAAAACATATTTGAATTCATAAAATTCAACTTTTCACTCAATGTGTATATTCCCGAATTCAAAACGATTTTTACCAGTGGCCACATGCCCGTTATTTCTCTCGTTGTACCCCCTCCATATTTGTTTACGTAACGTCTTTGCATCATTAAATAATTCAGCCATTGATCAATGTTCCCGGTGGAATCGGGAACAACAAGCTTTTCGAGTGTTTCAATGGCTTTGGGATCGTTTTGCTCAACCGCCTGGTCCAGAGCCCACCTGTAGGATAGTTGCTCGCCCTTGAACTGGTAGCAAGCCAGCCCGATGCCAAAGTAGGCATGATAGAGATCCGGATATTGATATGCTGCCTGCATCCCCAGCAATGATCCCCACGAATGGCCCATCAAAAATATTTTTTCGCGGTCAAACCGAATTGCCAGGTATTTGCTTAGTTCGCGGGTGTCGGCAATCATCTGCTGAAGGTTCATTGTTTCAGCGGGAATATTTTTCGAGTAGGATTTCCCTGCTCCCCGCTGCTCCCAGTAAACCATCACGTAGTCATTTTCTATTTCAGGGTTGTAATGCTTTATAAAGGCCACTTCCGGACTTCCCGGTCCGCCATGCAGGAACAGCATCACCGGTTTGGTTTTGTCAGCTCCCCGAATAATGATGTACTGCTCCAGACCGCCGAGCATTACTTTCTCAATCTCTGAAATACTGCCTTCCACGGGCTTCTTTTTAGCATCCAGTATTGTTTGGGTTAAACCCGGACTCTTCACCCAGAGTGTAATTATCAGAACAATTACTATTAAAGCTAAAATGCTTATAAAGTATAAGATTGATTTTAGAATTTTTCTTTTCATCTTTTTTTGTATAAATCTTTGTTTAACGTTCCGTATATAAGATTAGTTGCGGATTGCGGGGCACTTTCCTGTCGAAAATCACCTGGGTTTATGCGGGTGATAATGTTGATTATCAACACCTTAATCGCAATTAATTATATACGCTATTGGCAGTATGTGCTTTTTATTATTTGACATTGAGCAACTCTTGAAATTTATCGATAAATAATCCGACATGATAGCCATCCATAAGTCCGTGATGTCCATGAATGGATACTGACATTGTTTTAATTCCATTATTTTCTATTACTTTTCCAAATGATATTTTTGGACAACTATCAGGGTATGAAAAACATCTTGCATGTGAAATCCCAGTAAAGTCTAACCAGGGAATTGTTGAAAAATGAATTACATTTTCACCTGAAACAGCAGGCAATAAATTGTTTGATTTTTTTACTTTTTCAATTTCTTGTAGAGCTTTTTGATAAAACTGGCTTTCATCTTCATCATAATCAATATAAGCAAATCCGAATGTTCCATCAGGACGATTAATCGTTGGCGAAGCATTTACGAAATTGAATTTGTAAACTTGATTTTCGATTATTCTATATCGGAAGTTCTTGACTTCATTTGCTGCTTTCAAGGCTCGATATAGATAATAAAGGAAAAATGAAATCTGCTTATCGTTTGCCTTCAAATAGGCTTTTGTACAATCCACTTTAACCGTAACACCAAAAAAGGGTTCTTCAAACTTCGAAAAGAAAAGATAATGTTCTTTCCTGCTCCAATTTTCTATATCTATTAACTTTCTCATTTCAATTTTAGATAGTTCAAAACTTCGTTAATTGTTTTCAATTGAATAAAATTCTTATGCTTTAAGTTGTGCTCCTGTTGTTCGTGTGTCCAGGTTACATGATAAGGAACAAGGACACCTGTAGCGCCTAACTCTAATACAGGTATAATGTCCGATTTTATAGAGTTTCCCAACATTAGAAACTTTTCGGGTTTACAGTCTATATGCTTTAACAACTTTTGATAATCGCTAATCTTCTTATCGCTCATAATTTCTATATGATGAAAATAATGATCCAAACCCGATTTTTTGAGTTTCCGTTCTTGGTCGAGTAAATCGCCTTTTGTCGCAACGATAAGCTTATAATTGTTTTTTAATTGTTCCAGTGTTTCCCGAACGCCTTCTAGTAGTTCAATAGGTTTTTGCAATAGTTCTTGTCCAATTTCTATGATTTGATCAATTACTTCTACTGATACAGTTTGGTTGGAAACTCTATTTGCGGTCTCAATCATACAAAGCAAAAAACCTTTCACACCAAAACCATAGAGGTGTAAATTTTTCATTTCCGTTTTATATAGCTCTTGTGAGCAGGTATGTTGAGGAAGGTAGTTTTCAAGCAAAGAGCAAAAAGGTTTTTCTGCTTCTTGAAAATACGGTTCATTTACCCACAATGTATCATCAGCATCAAATGCTATGGTTTTTATTTTGTTTTCCATTCTGCCTGTATTTTTGCATACTGCCAACTACTTGATATATTATTTTTATTAACCTTACATGTGCATCCCTCATCAATTAACTTTTTACACTCTCAATATTTTCTACCGGCAACCAGTCGTCCATATTCCCATACCCGCTTTTGTCGATCGGAAAATTATCAATTTCATTAAAATCGGATACTTCTATTAAAACCAGGTACCTTTTTCCGGCCCATTTTTGAAATTGCTTATCCGATAATACAAGCTTTTCCTGGTTTTCTTTTACCAGTGCGATCGATTCTTCAGCATCCATTTTGTCTGAATTATACACTGAAGCAACCAGCGCTTTTGCTTTTACAACCCCTTCAGCATTGTTATTGATGAAATATAAAACATCTCCTTTGTTTACCCTCCCATAGGGAAGTTTTCTGCCCGTTGCACCTCTGATAATCATAGTTTTACTTCCATCAAAAAGCTTTTCTAACTCGTTTGACTTTGCGTCAAGATAAACTACATGGTCCATATTTTATTTGTATCTATAAGTTCAAAATGAATACTAATCCAATGATTAAATCAATGGAATTGATAATACAGTGTGCCATAATCCCCAAATAGATGTTTTCCTTTCGCTTTACCAGATATATTAAGGGAAGTACCCCGATGGTTCGGGAGGTAAATAGCCAGGGAGTCCAGGTATGATACAGTGCAAAGAGTGCGCTATGAATAAATATTGATTTTGCCAATGAATGCTTTTCAATTGTTTTATTAAATTTTTCCATCTGTTTTTCTTTTCCCGGAGTAAAAATATTTCGGGTTCAGCAGCTTTCAAAAAAAAGACCGGTGAATGACGGAATTTATCGGTTGGACGGGAGGGCATCCCCTCCATATTGGGTGAATAGCTTACGTTCGGAAACAACAGGGCGATCCCCAGTGAGGCGAAACTGAGAAGGAGAGGGGTGAGCCACGCCACCAAAAACCAGCGGTTGATCTTAAAGGATATCAGTAGCTTCTTGCCGATCTTCTCGCGGTGCACAAACCCTGTTACGATGATGGCCACGATCGCCGGTACGAGCATGTAGCCCGTGGCGAGGAGCGTTCCCCCAATACCCTTGTATGTTCCGCCTGCCTGGGAGAAAATACCTGCTGCGCTCCAGCAGATGCCATAGGTGAGGAGCAGGAAGAGGGTCGTTCTGTTCATTTTTTTCATTATAGTGAATTATTTATGGATCCCCGGCTGCTGCAGGGGGTTTATTCAATGGTCTCTTTACCATCCAGCCACCGTTTGAACCCGGCTACACGGTCGATGCTTACGAGCACCTCCTCCTGCGATGGGGGTTTGAGTTCGAGCTTCAGCCTGCTGTTGGAGAGGATGTGTACCTCCCCGATAGCATCGAATGAGACGAGGGTTTTGCGATTCACCCGGTAGAAGGTCCCGGGTGCGAGCTCGTTGCGGAGCTGATCAAGGCTTAGGTCGAGATCATAGCTCTTGCCATCTTTCAGCCGTGCGAAGGTGTACCCGCTCTCGCTCATGAACCAGGCGATGTCGGTGGTACTGAACGTCCTGATCTTCCTTCCCGCCTTCACAGAAAAGCGCTCGCGGTAGGGTTCTTTCTTGTTCACGATTAGGTCATACAACCTGTGAAAATCGCCCGACACCTGCCCACCGCTGGTCATCTTGCGGTACTTCTTCAGCGCCGCATGAAGCTCCTCCTCAACGATCGGCTTCAGCAGGTAATCGATGCTCTTCAGTCTAAAAGCCTTGATCGCGTATTCGTCAAAGGCGGTGGTGAAAATTATGGAGCTGGCAATGTCCACCTTCTCGAAAATGGCGAAGCTCAGGTCATCCTCCAGGTGGATGTCCAGAAAAATCAGCTCCGGATGTGCATTCGCTTCGAACCACTCCACCGACTCTTCCACTGACTCCAGCTGTGCCAGGATCTCGATCTCCCTGTCATACTCCAGAATCATTTTTTTCAACCGCTCAGAAGCCAATGCCTCGTCTTCTATAATAACTACTTTCATTTTATTCTTTTTATTTATTGGTGCTTGTCCTAAATTTTTTGTTACTTTTTCATCAAGGAAAAAGTAAAGGAAAATTATTTAAGTTCTCTCTCTTCAACACTCCCAATCGCTCAACTCTCCCCATCCCCTGATCTTCCCGTTAAAATCAGCGGGATCATCGCGACAAACCGGTCGCCCCTAATCTCAAACACCGGCTGCCGCTCCGACAGCAGGGCATATCGCTTGCTGATATTCGCAAGACCCACACCGGTCGAGAGCATCTGTGTCTCCCGGCTCTGCAGGTTATTCTCCACATGCAGCATCTGTTCGTTGTCAATAAACATCTCTACCGTCAGCGGCCGCTTTTTCGAAAAGGTGTTATGCTTGATCGCGTTTTCGATCAGTAGCTGCAGTGCAAGCGGCAATACATACAACTCAACGTCGCGTTCAGCAATGCTGCTGTTGATTTTTACCTTGTCCTTAAAGCGAATCTCGAGAAGATAGATATACGCCTTCAGGAAATCCATCTCTGTACCGAGCGACACCAGGTCTTTCTCCTTGTTCTCCAGTACATAACGGTACACCTTCGACAGTTGCACGGTGAATTTTTCGGCGGTGGTGGAATCGATTTTGATCAGCGAGGTAAGAACATTCAGACTGTTGAACAGGAAATGGGGATTCACCTGCTGCTTGAGCACCTCGAACTGCGACTGCAGGTTTTCCTTCTGTAGCTTCACCAGCTGTGTGTTCGCCTCGGTGAGTTCTTTCGTCCGCTGCTGCACCGTCGACTCCAGCGTGGCATTCATCGCGCTCAGCTCTTCAGCGTGCTTGCCTTTCTCCCGCTCCAGGCTGATTTGCATATGAAGGTCCGACTCTTTTCGCAGGTGCTCGAGCTGACGACCAATAAAACGGTAAATTGAATGCTGGTGGTAGATACAGAGCAGCCCGATAAAGAGAATGTATGCGAGCTTGAACGTCTGGGCCACCGGGGTGAGCGAGAGGCTGCCCTGGTAGATGCCCGGCTGGAGCCTGTAATGGTAACTGTACAGCAGTCCTAATCCGCTAACCCCCAACACAATGATGAAAATCAGCAGATTACGGTCGAGCCTGAAGGTATAAAGTAAAATCATAAATGGGATCAGCAGGATGGTGGCCGCGGCAGAGATCGATGTAGGGTCGAAATACAGACTCAGATGGTTTAGATGAAACAACACAATCCCTATGTCGATCGCCGCCCCAAGATACCCCACCCACGAAGCATCGTAACGTCGTATCACCGCTCCCGTGAAAAAAATATTTGACACGAGGTACACCCCCAGCAGCCTTAAGGCATGCATCGTCTCGGCCCTGTACCCCGATGAATACTGCACCGCTAGCAGCGTTCCCAGCAGAGCGATAAAGGCCCACCTGAAGAGCACCACCATCCGTGCTCCCTTCAGCCGTTCATTGTCGATTGACTCCTTTGATAACTGCATTGTGTTTCGATTCATAATGTAGCAAGCTATACGTAAAAATAGGTTGTAGCGACCGGTAGACAAAATATTTGGTGGTGAATGACAGTTTTTTTTTGTTCAATGCCGAAATATATCGATCCTATCGGAGATGGAGATGGACTATTGGCGACGCAGATATCGGACATTATACAAACTTTCTGTACCCCCTTTCTTTTCTCCCTAAAAATATTTACTTTCAAAACCTCCAAAAAATAAATAACCTTCTATGGATTTAATGGCGCTTATCCCATTCGTATCCTATTTTATATTGGTAATCCTTATCGGTTTCTTTTCCTTAAATTATTCCTCAAGAGGTATTTCCGAATATTTTATCGGGGGGAGAAAAATGAACCTGTTTGTGGTTGCCCTTTCAGCAGTAGTATCGGGGCGCTCAGCATGGCTGCTTCTTGGATTTACCGGTCAGTCATACACCATGGGCCTCTCCGCCATCTGGGCTGTAGTAGGTTACATTGTTGTAGAGTTCTTTCTTTTTCTTTATTACGCCCCAAAGCTCAGAATATTTGCGGGAAAACATAACTGCATAACCATTCCGGATTTTTTTTCAGCCCGCTTTCATGATAAAAACGGCAGCCTGCGCATCCTAATCACCGTGATATTCCTGATATTCATGGTTAGCTATGTAGCAGCCCAGTTTGTGGGAGGAGGAAAGGCATTTTTTGCGCATTTCGGTTTAGCTCATTCAACCGGAATGGTCGTCACCGCTTCTATTGTACTTATTTATACCATCATGGGCGGATTTCTGGCCGTGAGCCTTACAGATGTCCTCCAGGCAATTGTCATGTTTTTTGCTCTTCTGGGATTGCCGCTCTACGGGATTATTAAGATAGGAGGAATGGAAGCACTAACTTCCCAGCTTAACTATGCAGATAGTGCCTTTTTTAATCCTCTTGCCTTCGGCCTTGGTTCCATGATCGGTTTACTGGGGATCGGTCTTGGATCGCCCGGTAATCCGCATATCCTGGTAAGGTATATGTCTATTAAAAGCCATAAGCAATTAAAATGGACCGCTCTTGTAGGAACCGGTTGGAATATTGTACTTGCAGGGGGAGCTTTTATGATCGGGATCGTGGCCAGGGCATATTTTCCGGAAATGCAGATGCTTCCGGGTCAGGATCCCGAAAATGCCTATATAGCTCTCGCAAATGAACTTCTTCCTGCTGCCTTGGTAGGGATTCTTCTGGCTTCCATCTTTGCAGCAATTATGTCAACCGCCGATTCACAACTCCTGGTGGCCGCCTCCTCCCTGGTCCGCGATATTTATCAGAAAATTCTGAAAAAGGATAAATTTATTCCCCCGGAAAAGCTGGCACTGTTCAGCCGGCTCGTCGTCGCTGTCCTTGTTTATTTCTCCGTAGGACTGGGGTTCATCGTGGAAGATATTGTCTTCTGGTTCGTGCTTTTCGCGTGGGCTGGACTTGGTGCTGCTATCGGCCCGACTTCCATCCAGGCGCTCTTTATGAAACAAACCACCAAAAAAGGAGTAATGGCCGGTATGATAACAGGAACTCTTATGGTTTTTGTATGGAAAAGCATTCCTGCTCTCAGTGAATGGTTATACGAACTTATACCCGGATTCCTTGCAGCGTGGATTGTAACATACTGGGTTAGTAGAGGGGAACACTATAAAAGAAGAAAAAAAGAAAAACAAAAAAGATTCGTACAGCATAATACATGAAGACCGTATCCCCGGTAAATTCAGAGTCATGAATTCCAGTCAGATACCGGAATTTCACGGCCTTACTCAAAAAAAAACGTTTACGCAATCTGAAGAAAAAAAAGCATTACAGGCCGATTTTGCTCACCCCTACTTCGCGGTTAAACTCCCTGTATAATACCCTTTGCTCCAGAGCATGAGGCATAACCCGTGATAAAGAGAGAAGAAAATAATTTATATTTCCGGGAATTATCAAAAAACGTTTGTTCAGGGTTTTATTTATAGCTATACGTGCTACTTTTTCAACTCCAATGGTAGTAATTTTCCCTGCGGCACCGTGAGCTTCTATGCGGGCGAATGTTCCTTCGTTTGTTCTTACTCCGTTCGGGCATAAAACGGAAATACTTATGCTACTGTCTTTCAGCTCTGAACGGATGGCGCGGCTGAAATTCAATACAAAAGCCTTGGTGGAAGAATACAGTGCCTTAAAGGGTATGGGGTAAAATGCCGAAAGGCTGCTTACGTTCAGTATAAATGACTGATCGTGTTTCTTCAGATCAGGAATAAAATAACGTATGAGAAAAGTAAGGGCCCTGATGTTTACCAGTATCCTGTCGTCAATATATTTATCATTAGATTCATGAAATATCGAGGTCCCGGCCATACCGGCATTATTTATCAAAAAGAAAACCGGATAGTTATTCTTCTTTGTCCATGTATAAACTTTCATCGGCCCACCGGAAAGAGAAAGATCTGTCTCCAGAAAATCTGTTTTTATATCATATTCTTCTGCCAGTTCCCGGGCATAATCCCCCAAACGCTCTCCACTGAGGGCGACCAGTAAGATATTGATCTTCCTTGATGCCAGCTCTCTCGCTATTGCTTTCCCAATACCCGAGCCTGCACCGGTTACCAGTGCATATTTATCCATTGGATTTAATATTCCTTTAGCCATTTTACAGTTTTTTCAATCCCTTCTTTCAAACTTACAGGTTCATACCCCAGCTCTTTTTTTGCTTTCTCCGTACTCAGCCTGAAATTATTATTGTATTTCCTCGCAAGAGCAGGTATGAGCATAGGAGGACGGTTAAATACTTTTGCATAGATAAGCATTATTTGAGAAAAGGCTATCATAACAGAAAGGGGAAGGTGAAAAAGCCGGTATCTTTTTTCGCTTACTTCAGCCAGGATGTTGAAAAATTCATGGAAATCGGCATTCCTGCCTCCAAGAATATAGCTCTCCCCGCCTCTCCCCTTTTCCATAGCAAGTATATGCCCATCCACAACATCTTCTACAAAAACATAATTTCCTGTGCTTTTGCCGTTCCCGGGAATTATCCGCCATTTTCCTTCCAGGTATTTTTTAATAATCCGGGTAAGGCCGTTACTTTCACTCAGAAGCCCCGGACCATATACCCTTGAGGGATTAACGATAACTACAGGGATTCCCCTCAGGGATAAGGTTCTCAGGACTGATTCAAGGATGGCCTTGGAATGTTCATAATCAATAAAATATTCATCCGGTTGTGCTTCCTCATCAATCACTCCTTCCCCGGAACTTCCCAGAACACCGGCGGTAGAGGTTACTACGATTTTTTCTACACCGGCTTTCTCCGCGGCCGAAATTACATTCATTGCCCCTTCAATGTTCAGGTGATAGATTTTCGATGGATCAGATGTCCATACTTTAGCAAAGGCAGCAACATGGTAAACTTCCAGACATCCTTCAATGGCAGTTACAAGACTTCCGGTATCCATAATGTTGCCTTTGAAAAGCTTTATATTTGGATGCTGTATGTGAGAGGTTTTCCATTCAGAGCGGTATAAGGCATGAACCATATTACCCTCTTCAGCAAGTCTTAAGGCAAGCCTGCTTCCTATAAATCCTGTTGCTCCGCTTACAAATATTTTCTTCATCATCTGACAACTTTCATTCCTGGGTGGGCGCTGAGTGAAAACCACTCATTAGAGAGGGCAAGGACCACATGTAAAAAGAAAGCAATCCAGAAAGAACCCGTCCGTACGACAAGTAAACACAATATAAATCCGAACAAAAAGGCTCCGGAACTTTCTTTGATGCCTTTTGGAATATGAACCAGGGTATATATTCCGCTGTTCAGGATCACTGCAGGCCAGAAACCCATTAAATTCAGGGCAGGAATAAAAAGCAGTGCCCGGAAAAGAAATTCATAGGCGAAAAGATAAACAGTCCAGCTCACTGCACTTAAAAAGATAAGGGACAGGGACCAGTTTTTTTTCCTGATCTCTGGATACATAGCAAGGTTGGCGGGTTTTCCGGCAATGATGTAATTCGTAAAGATCAACAATGCAGCTAGGGGCAAAAACCAGTGGAAAGAAGTGAAACTAAAAGATCCTGTGTACAGGTACAGAAGATTTTTTCCGGTAAGCAAAAGATAGACTATAAGAGGAAAGATCAGATAAATTGTGATCCCGCTCAAACGGCGTAAAACAACCGTTTTGACATTCTCCTTTTCATCGCCTTCGAAAATGCGGTTTCTGTAAGATGTACGGTTAAGAAAATAATAAAAAGCAAAACCTGCGGTGGAAACGAAAATTCCCAGCATTAATGTAAGCAATGAAGGATTTTCCGGAAAGCTGTAGCTCATCGTAATTCTTTCTTATCAAACATAGCCTGAAAAATAAAATTTATAGTAATAAAAAAACCATAAAAATCAGAAATACTCTTTTTGGATCCAAATTGCCTGAATAAATGAATTTGAGAATTGATCAGGCTAAATTTAAGATAATTTTTTTCAAAAAATAAATTCCCATAGACATTTATGAGCAGGACACACCAGCGGGACTAAAAGTGTTTTTTAGTTTTGGTATTGATGCGATGTTTCGGATGAGCATTTTCGGATCTGAAGGAGAGAGAGGTTTCCCCGAACACAGAGTGAGAGCGAGGGGTGCGCCTATCGCTTTTTGGCGTCTCCGTACTAATGACATCTTTTTGTAACAAAAAGATATTCAATAACATAAATAATTCTCTTTTACTTTTTTATTCATTCAAATATTGATTTTATAGGTATTCATGAGCTAAAGGTTCTTGATGAAAAAGTAAC
>CAYRTD010000068.1:0-20622 GCA_964426915.1 uncultured Bacteroidaceae bacterium
TGTGGATGAGTGCACAGACACTACTTAGAGTCTGTCCATAATGTCCGATATACTCTCAGGGTTAATTTTCAGCGGCATTCGTGAGCTCGTTATCACTCGGTTCTGCGTTGCTGCAAAAATTTTAAATCCTCGAATACATTGGTATACTGCGGTTTAAAATTTTGTGCCTCCGCACGCTGTCGCTGAAGCTTTAGCGTAGGCGCCTAAAGCTTCAGCGACACGCGGTTGTGCGCCTTGATCCCGAACATTATGTTCCGATAGCTATCGGAACAGACACATGACTTTATTGACAGAAACTACTTACCCTCTCACCAATACCGATTTATCGGTATGACTTACAAGATAATGCTCAAACATTATCGACTAACTCCTCCCTGATTGCCGGAAATGCTTTTATAACTCACAGGGCATGCTTCAGGCTTTCAGGTATTTGTCAGATAAATAAGCTTTCCAGGGGCATTTAAAATATTTGATCTATAAAAAAAAATAAAAAAAATGTATATTTACAGCGCAATAAAAAAATCAGGCACTACCCTATTTCATCTTCGGGCTAAATAATCAAATAATGGACAGTATTTTTCAACACATAGGTAATAAACAAACTCTTAGCCTGAAAATCGAGAGAACAATTGAAAACGCCATTCGGGAAAAAAAACTTGCAGTCGGTTCTAAATTGCCTACTGAAAGAGAGATGTGCGAATCATTCGGCGTTAGCCGGACGGCACTGAGGGAAGCATTAAGGCGGTTAAGCGCCCGGGGCTTGATCAGAATCCAGAAAGGCAGCGGAATGTATGTTGCTGAACTTAACATTGAAGACGCTATCAATACTCTTAATCTCTATTATGATCTGAAATTTGACAGAAATCTGCTCAGTCAGTTCATAGAAGTAAGAAGATTATTCGAGCCTGAAATCTCAAGACTTGCTGCAAAAAACAGAAGTGAGGAAGACATTAGGGAACTGGAGAGAAGTATCATTCAGTTCGAAGAATGTGATCCCGACAATACTCAGAAGGAAGCGGATATTGATAATAAGTTTCATCTGACCATAGCTAAATCCACCGCAAATCCGATCATGCAGATCACAATGGAACCTATTTATTCACTTCTCCCGAGAATGCGGAATTACATTTATGCAAATATTGAAGGCGAAAAAGAAAATACCCTTCAATATCATAAGAAGCTGTTAGTGGCTATCAGGGAGGGTAAGGAAGATGATGCCTACCGGATAATGAAAGAACACCTTGACCGGACTCAGGAAATATATGAAAAGTATTTGAATCCTTTTTAAGAGATCAAAGCATCATGAAGATAGAACTTTTTGATTATAAAGACCTGAATATTGTAGAGTTTACTCCAGGAAAGCCTGATGATGTCCCTGCATCATTTTCGGAAAATTCAAAATATCTTCACGGCTCAGTTTTCAGTCTTATTCAGACCGCTTTTAGCCTGAGTAACCCGGATTTTTCCTATTATGAACCCATGATTTTTGAGGGTCAAAATCTTATCATTCTCCGGAATCACTTGCAGGATCATCATTCCCGCCTGAAAAACACCTCAAGCTATGAGGAATTCGATAAGTATTTGAAAATGCAGATTGAAGGCATTGTTTTTCTGAATGATCTGAAAACCTTCTATCCCAACTGGAAAATAACCTGGGAAAATATACGTGATGAGCTCCTTTCCGTTTACAATGAACTTATCATAATGATTGATAATTGCATTGATGAGGATCAGGTCTTCAGGGTGAAGGGGTACTGAAGAATTTCGCTGAGCCTCTCACTGCTCAAATCCCAATCACAATTACTGTATTCTTACTGATGACAAGTTTAATTATCTCCTTGATAATTAACACCTTGTAATTTTCGCTTTATGTCCCCGTATTCCGGGGGTGGAGGCTACTAATGACATCTCACTGGTCATACTTTTATCAGTGAATTAAGAAAAACAACCTTGATTCAAATGATTTGGATGATTCCTATGATTAATCTGTGGCTCTTTCATTTGTACAATCAAGGCAATCCTATAATCCTTTTAATCATGGTTCAAACTTTTCGCTGTCTGATCCTTGATTTGCATGATTACCATGATTAACCCGTAGTTCTGTTTTCACGACCACATCATTAGATTTATATATCTCATGACTCTTTGAACAAAACATACGCCAGAATCCTTAAAGGAATAGATACAACCTATCAATAGAGTAGAGTGGCTGGATCATAATGTTCTCATGCTAAGAACAATTAATAGGTTTGTATTTTAAAATAATTAACGACCCGATTTATAAGCAGGATAACAAAAATAATTGAGTTATTACCAATTAACCACCATGATAAAGTCAACAAATACAGACAATCGGGAAAAAATTGCCGCAGATGAATTAAACAAATTCAATGAGAATATTATCGATACGCTACGTGAACCATTACTTGCAATTGATAAGGATTTAAGGGTAATAAAAGCTAGCCGCTCATTCTATAAATTTTTCAAAGTAACCCCCTGAGAAACAATTGGTAAGCTTATATATGAATTGGGAAATCACCAGTGGGATATTCCAAAACTAAAAGAATTGCTGGAAAAAATCATTCCTGAGAAAAACGCTATTGATAATTACGAGGTTGAACACAATTTTTCTACCATCGGGAAACGCGTGATGCATTTAAATGCACGTCAGGTAAAAAGAGCATTTGGAAAAGAGAAGATCATTCTACTTGCTATTGAAGACATTACTGAACGAAGGGGCAAAGAAGATTCCTTAAAAGAAAAACATCGTGCAACAATTGATTCTTTAAACATTCTGTTGAACCTTATGCATGCGCCAATTATTATATGGGACACTTCCATGATAATAAAACATTTCAACCGAAAATTTGAACTGCTGAGCGGATATGATTCGGCTGAGGTTATCGATAAAAAAATAGATCTTCTTTTCCCAAAAGAAAAAATTGCAACAACTCTTGAATTGCTGAAAAATCATCTGGACGATGAACATGAAGTAGTAGAAATAGATATTTTAACAAAAGACAATAATATTAAGACAGTTTTGTGGGATTCATCGCGTATTCTTGATGAAGAAGGAAATAATATTGTTGCAACAATTTCGCATGATATAACAAGTCGCAAACTCTTAGAGGATACGTTGAACCTTTTGGAAACACGTTACCGTCGACTTTTTGAGACAGCTAAAGACGGAATTCTTATTCTCGATGCCAAAACCGGGAGGATTGTTGATGTTAATCCCTATTTGATTGATTTGCTGGGATATCCGAAAAAATATTTTATTGAAAAACCAATCTGGGAAATAGATCCTTTTCAGAATATTTACAGGAATAAAGAGAAATTTCTGGAATTGCAACAAAATGAATATGTTCGCGATGATGATTTACTGATTGTTACTTCAGATGGACGTGAAATTCATGTTGAGTTTGTTAGCCATGTATACCTGGCTAATAATGTTAAGGTAATGCAATGCAATATCCGGGACATTACCGAACGTACGAATTTACAATACGAAATGAAATTCCAGGCTAACCTGATTAATAATGTGGGTAAGGCTGTTATTGCTACTGACTTACTGGGCCAGGTGACTTACTGGAATAATGCTGCAGAAAAAATTTACGGGTGGTCACCTTCTGAAGCAATCGGACAAAATATTACGGATTTAACACCTGCCCGGCAATCCAGGGAACAGGCCATCGAAATAATGAAAGAATTAAGCGAAGGAAAAACATGGGCCGGAGAATTTCTTGTAAAAAGAAAGGACGGAAGTAGTTTTCCTGCATTTGTAAACAATACACCCATACACGACTCAAATGGAAAATTAACTGGCATCATAGGAATTTCAAGCGATATTACCGAACGCAAACGCTTCGAGATGGAGTTGATAGAAGCCATGGAAAGAGCCGAGGAAAGCGACCGCTTAAAAACAGCCTTCCTGAACAATATATCGCATGAAATCCGAACGCCCATGAATGCGATAGCAGGCTTCTCCGTTTTTCTTAACAACCCCGATTTAATACCCGAAAAACGCAAGCATTATACCGATATAATTTTACAAAGCAGTGACCAATTGCTTACCATTATTGATGATATAATTAGCATTGCCACTATTGAAGCCGGACAGGAAAAAATACAGGAGAATGATATAAACATTAATTTAATATGTAAACTTTTAAAAGAACAGTTTTTCCAAAAGGCCAGTGATAAGAATGTAAGACTTAGTCTGAAAACCGACCTTTCCGATGATGAGGCAATTATTATTACCGATGTGACCAAACTAACACAAATACTCACCAACCTTATTGGCAATGCCCTTAAATTTACTCAAAAGGGTTTTATTAATTTTGGATATAGGGTAGAGGATCAGCAATTGGAATTTTATGTTGAAGATTCCGGAATAGGTATTCCATTGGATAAGCATGAAATAATATTTAATCGATTTCGTCAGGTTGAAACTACCGTTACACGAACTTTTGGCGGTTCAGGCTTGGGCCTGTCCATCTCAAAAGCTTATGTTGAAATGCTTGGCGGTAAAATGTGGTTAACCTCCGAATTGGGCAAAGGCTCTGTATTCTATTTCACCATTCCTTATAAAAATACGATTCCGAAAAAACTTCCTGACATACCCTCCAACAAGGAATTAAATTTTGAAATGATTACCACAAAAACCTTATTAATCGCCGAAGATGAGGACTCTAATTTTATGCTGTTGGAAGAAATGGTATCGGATTTAGAAATAAATATTATCAGGGCTGTAAATGGCCTTGAAGCCGTTGAGGTATGTAAATCTAACCCACATATTGACTTGGTTTTAATGGATATTAAAATGCCTGAGATGAATGGTTACGAAGCAATTATTCGGATAAATAAATTTAAACCTGATTTACCCATAATTGTCCAAACGGCATATATTACCGAAGCTGATAGAAAGAGAGCCTTAGCGTGTGGTTGTTCCGATTTTTTAAGCAAACCTTTTAATAAAAATATGTTGTTATCTAAAATAAATGAACAACTTCATATTATTTCTGAATAATGGTAAAAGATTATTAGTGAAATTATTATTAGTTTTATAATTAGAGTCTGTCCATAATGTCCAATATCAAGCCTGCCCGCCTATGGATGGCCAGTGCAACGGCAGGCGGGCCTGCTCCGTTCTTTTACGGGGGCGGGCAAATATTTAATCTGCAAGTTTATGTACTTCAGACTTTAATATCTTTACTTTACATAACGAAAAAAAAATACCAATGGATGAAAATAGCCTTGAAAAAAACTTTCCTGTCATTTGTGTAGGCGGTTCAGCCGGAGGACTCGACGCTTATATCCGGCTTCTGCAAAATCTACCACCAGATATGGGTGTGGCTATCGTCATCGTGAATCACCTGAGAACGGTAGCCACTCTTCTTCCTGAGATTCTTCCGGGCCATACAAAAATGCCGGTTGAACTAATCACTGAAAGACTGGACATCAAGCCCAACCATGTGTTTGTCATCCCTGAAAAACGCGACTTACATATTCTTAAAGACGAGTTCCGGCTAAAGCCGATATCAAAACCCAGAGGCTGGCCCGATGTGATTACGGTTTTTCTGCGTTCATTGACCACACATTGGAACGGCAAACTTATCGCTATAATTGTATCCGGTTATGACGGTGATGGAGCAGAAGCTTTATGCGGTATTAAAGAAGCAGGTGGTATCACAATCGCACAGAAGCCGGATACAGCATCCCAGTCAGATATGCCGGAAACCGCGATAGCAAGTGGGTGTATAGATTTTATTCTTTCACCCGAAGATATAGCAAAAGAAATTAAACGAATTTCGAGTGACAATAAAAAGTAGAACAGATCATAACCTCAATTAATACATCATGAAATATTTTCTAACAGGTAGTACAGGATTTTTAGGAAGTTATTTATTGAAAATGCTTGTGGCCCAAGGACACGAGGTAATTGCCCTGGTCCGTGATCCGCAGCGCGCAAAGGACCTCAACCTGCCCGGAGTTAAGCTTGTAACAGGTGATATTACTGAAAAAATGAGTATGAGGGAGGCAATGAAAGGATGTGATGCAATATACCATGTAGCCGGATGGTATAAAATTGGCGTAAAAGATAAATCTCCAGGTTGGAAGATCAATGTAGAAGGTACCAGAAACGTCCTTGAACTGATGGAAGAGCTGAAGATACCAAAGGGAGTTTACACCAGTACTGTTGCTGTTAATTCCGATACTGACGGAAAAATATACAATGAAGACTTTGAATTTACCGGGGAGCATATCAGCGAATATGACAGGACAAAAGCGGAAGCCCATAAAATTGCGGATAGTTTTATATCACGCGGACTTCCCCTTGTTATTGTAATGCCCGGTCTTATTTATGGTCCCGGGGGCACAAGCCTGAGTGATGAAAGCCTTCGTTTGTACCTGAAAAAAAAGCTGCCGGTAATACCCAAAAAAGCTGCCTATTGCTGGGCTCACGCAGAAGATACAGCCCAGGCTCACATTCTGGCGATGGAAAAAGCAAAACCCGGAAGTACCTATATAATTGCGGGTCAACCTTATAAAATTACAGAAGCTTTTAAAATCGCCGAAAAAATCACCGGAATCAAAGCTCCTGCTGCCATACCGCCTTTTATGCTGGAGATGGGCTACCCCTTTTCATGGCTGATTAATAAAATAATTAATCTTCCTGAAATGTATTCTCCGGAGGCTTTGAAAGTTCAGGCAGGTGTAACCTATCTTGGTGATAATTCAAGGGCCAAAAAAGATTTGGGGTACAATCCCCGCCCGCTGGAGGAAGGGTTGAGGCAGACTCTAATGTTTGAGCTGGAGAAGAAACAGTAGGGACGAAAGAATTTTGAAGCTGTCTGAACCCACCGAAGGTCGGGGCAGGCTATGAATTGCATGATTTTCATGATTACCATTGTTGCTGATTTTTTGATTTTGCCCAATCATGCCCTGTCTCTACCAATCCAAATCGATTAACGATCACCACCCAAACCGATCACAGATTACCTCCTCCCCCACACCGATTACCGATCACCGATTACCTCCTTTCCCACACCGATTACCGATCACCGATTACCTCCTTTCCCACCGATTACCGATCACCGATTACCTCCTTTCCCACCGATTACCTCCTTTCCCACCGATTACCTCCTTTCCCACCGATTACCGATTACCTCTTCCTCCTCTTCCTCCCCATCTTTTACTATCTTTGTACCCAATTAACAAAAACATGAAGAAAAAAGTAGTCATCGGACTGTCAGGTGGAGTAGATTCAAGCGTGGCGGCATACATGCTCAAAAAACAGGGCTATGATGTTACCGCTGTGTTTATGATAAACTGGCATGATAAAACAGGTGTGTTAAAAGGGGATTGTCCCTGGGATGAAGACGTGACTTTTGCTGAACTTGTAGCCAAAAAACTGGAAATACCTTTTCATGTCGTTGATCTTAGTGAAAGCTATAAGGAAAGGGTAATTGACTATATGTTCAGGGAATATGAACTGGGAAGGACACCAAACCCGGATGTTCTTTGTAACAGGGAAATTAAATTTGATGAATTTTTCAGGGCTCTTGAGCCTTTTAATGCAGATTTTATAGCTACCGGTCATTATTGCCGGAAGGGAGAGCTGATGGTAAACGGGGAAAAAGTATATCGTTTGTTTGCGGGAGCCGATAAGGCAAAGGATCAAAGTTATTTTCTTTGTCAGCTAAATCAGGCTCAGTTATCAAAAACCTTATTTCCTATCGGCCATTTACAGAAACAGGAGGTAAGAAGGATTGCCCGGAACCTGAAACTGGCTTCGGCAGAAAAAAGAGATTCTCAGGGTATTTGTTTTGTAGGAAAAGTGGATCTGCCCACTTTCCTGCAGCAAAAACTGGAAGTCAAACAAGGGGATGTGATTGAAATTCCTGCGGATTCTTCTTTATTTAAGCATCCTGACAAGCCGGAGGATCTGCCTGAACTGGCAAAGTCCCTTAAATACAAACCTGAGAATGGTTTCGTTACCGGAAGGCATAAAGGAGCTCATTTTTTCACCATAGGTCAGAGAAAAGGCTTGAATATCGGTGGAAAGAAAGAACCTCTGTTTGTTCTGGATACAGATGTGGATAAGAATATTATTTATGTGGGTCAGGGTCAGGATCATCCGGGTCTTTACCGTAAAGCACTAAAAGTTGAGTCAGGAGAGGTTCACTGGTTAAGGGAAGATATGAAGCATGAAGATCCCCGTCCTGAAAATTACCTTGTAAGAATACGATACCGCCAGCCTTTGCAGCATGGATCGCTGATCCGGAGAGAAGATGGTTTGTATGTTACTTTCAGGGAGGCTCAGCGGGGTATCACTCCCGGTCAGTTCGTTGCATGGTATAGGGATGAAGAGTTGCTGGGTTCAGGAGTGATCTCCGAATAGGAGTTTTTCTAAACTCTGTCTCTCATTTCCTCTTTCCTTCCTTATGCTCTGTATGCTCCGTCCGTATAAACTTCGAAACATCAAAACCCTTTGATTCCAGATTGTTGATCATCCTGGAAATTATTTCTTCATCAGGGTTGGGGGTTCTTGAAAGGATCCATGCATAATCGCGGCTCGGTCCTCCGACACATGCATATTGATAATCTTCCTTAAGATCAAGGATCCAGTAGTCGGCGCGAAAGGGCCAGATAAACTGAACTTTCAGTTTTGAATTATTGCTGCCTTTAACAGGGAAGGCTTTTCCTGAAATAGTCTTGACACTTCCATTTCTGCTTTTTATGCATCTGTTGAAAACTTCTATGTAATTTTTATTTGTCAGGCGGTATTCAGCAGTTATATCCGTACAACCATTCAAAAAGGTAGAAGGAAAATGCGCAATGTCATACCATTTTCCTGCATACTTTTCAAGATCAACTTCTTCAACAGTTTCCAGCGGGGTAGAGCTATTCATTATACATGAAGTTAGACTAATAAAAAATATAAAAAGGTTGAATATTGTGATCTTCATTGGTTAGCTTTGGTATTCACTGTTCTCGGTTTTAACAGACTGACCGCAATTATGTTCTGCGAAAATAATAAGAATATTGGTAATTCTCCTTTTCCCTGTCCAAAAAATCAGAATAAGTATACTAATGTATTCGAGGATTTAAAATTTTTGCAGCAACGCAGATAATGGACATTATGGACAGACACTCAAAATAATTGTCTTTTCGTTTATCGTAATTATTAGCTATTTTCGAATACTGAAATAATGAAAAATTTACAACTTTATACCGCTTCAGCCGGTTCGGGGAAGACTTATCAACTGGCTCTCAATTATATCTGCGAACTTTTTTCCGACCCCAATGCCTACCGGCATATTCTTGCAGTTACTTTCACCAATAAGGCGGCTGCAGAAATGAAGAGGCGTATCCTGGAAAAACTTTTTCAGCTAAGCAGGGAGATGGATGAGGCCGGTGGCTATGCCGATTATCTGATCGAAAATGAGATCGTTAAGGATAAGGAGGAGCTAAAACAGATATCAGCTTCTCTCTTACAAAATATTCTTCATGATTATTCCTCTTTTTATGTTCAGACGATCGATAAGTTTTTTCAATGGGTCATACGGGGATTTACCCGGGAGATTGGCCTTCAAAACGGATACAATCTTGAACTGGATAGCTCGGTGGTTTTATCTGAAGCTGTTGACCTGCTGATCTGGAGCATGGAGGAGGACGAGCAGCTCAAGTCCTGGCTGATAAGATTTGCAGAAGATAAAATAAATGAAGGAAAATCCTGGGATTTTTATAAAGATGTCTATATGCTCGGAAGGGAGGTCTTCAAAGAAAGCTACCAGTCTGTTCAGGAAGAAACCGGAAATCATGAAGAAAGAAATAAAAAGTTTGATACTCTGCGGAAAAAGCTGAATACAGCCATCCGGAACTTTGAAATATCCATTAAAAGCAGGGGCCAGAAGGCTCTTGAAATGATCGACAGGGCAGGATTGCAGGTTCAGGATTTTAAAGGTGGTAGGCGAGGAGTTGCCACGATATTTACCAAGGCGGCTCTTAAGCCGGTAACTGATTTTAATCCCTCAGATACAAACCGGAACGGGGCGTTGGATTTTTCATACTGGATCAAAAAAAATGATCCCCGTGAATCAGAAATATTGAGCCTCTACGAGGGCGGATTACAGAGCCTGATCACAGAGATACTGGATATATGGGACAATCAGAAAGGGTCATATTTTACCGCCCTTGCACTGAAAAACAATATCTATAGTTTTGGAATATTAAATGATATTTCAGATAGAATAAGGGAAATAACAAGAGATAAGAATCTCTTTCTGATATCTGATTCATCCATGTTCCTGAAGAAGATCACCGGAGAAAATGATGCTCCCTTTATCTTTGAAAAAGCAGGAAATTACTTTTCCAATTATATGCTAGACGAATTTCAGGATACTTCAAGGTTCCAGTGGGATAATTTTCTTCCCTTAATTGAAAACGGACTTTCAACGGGAAAAAACAGCGTTGTGGTTGGTGATGTAAAACAATCCATTTACCGGTGGCGGAACAGCGACTGGAAAATACTTGCCGCGGAACTCACCGATAAAATTGGGCCGGATAGGATCCATAATATTTCACTCGACACTAATTACCGGAGCGCCAAAAACATTATAGCATTCAATAATTCAGTATTTCATGCAGCTCCCGCAGTTATTAAGGAATTGATGGTTGACAGGCTTAGTGGTGAAGATCTTCCCGGGTTCGAAAATTACTGGCTGGAACTTATGGACCGTGTTTATGGTGAACCCAGGCAGAAATTCTTCAAAGGTCTTATGGGAGTCGACAGTTATATCACCCACAGGTTTTTACCTCCGGTGAATAAAAGCGAGCGCCTGGAGTTTATAGAAGAATGGCTTCCCGGCCTGATCAGAGATCTGCAGGACAGGAATTACCGTGCAGGAGATATTACCATACTGGTTCGAACCCGGACTGAAGGACGGGAAATTGCCCGGATATTAATGGATCAAAGTATCACATCCGAAAAGGAATATAATTTTAACGTTATTTCTAACGATTCCCTTTTTCTTGCCAATAACTCTGCAGTCAGGTTCCTTACTGCCTTGCTTAAGTTTTTTAATCAATCGCATGACCGGTTAAATATTAGCTACATAAAGCACGAATATCTTTATTCCCTCAGGGAAAAGCCTGAGGAAGAAGTTGACTGGCATAAGGTTTTTTGTGAAGGCAGTTCCGGAAGTGAATCTGATCCGTTGGATCATAGTTTTCAGCTCTTTGAAAAGGAAATTCCCAGATTAAGAAAGCTTCCCCTATATGATCTGACCGAAGCCTTGATCGGTATTTTCAAATTAAATCAAAACGAGGATAAAATTGCTTATGTGCAGGCCTTTCAGGATGTTGTTCTGGAATTCATCAGAAAGGAAACAAGCGATATATCCGCATTTCTCAGTTACTGGGAAAATGCTTCTGCCTCAGCAACCCTGAATGTTTCAGAAACGCAGGATGCACTCAGGATAATGACAATGCATAAAGCTAAGGGGTTGGAATTCAGGGTGGTGATAATCCCGTTTTGCGACTGGAACCTGGAGCCCGACATAACAGGGAACCGGAAGACTCCGCTTTGGCCTTCAACTGATGGAACAGAATTCGGTGAATTCAGCCATATGCCTGTGATGTATGGAAAACAAATGAGAGAATCTTTATTCAAAAAAGATTATTATGAAGAGATGTTCCGGACTTTCGTGGATAACCTTAACCTGCTTTACGTTGCATTTACACGGGCCGGGCGTGAGTTGCATGTCTGTTCAAAAACTGGTGACAAAAAGGGGAATGTGAAAAATGTTGGAGACCTTGTCCTCAAAATTCTGATGGATGCCCCTGATAGTAATGACCAATCCGATTATCCGGCTGCAGATCTGAGATCCGGTTTTGACCGGGAGAACCGTATTTTTTCCTACGGTACTCCTGAATTATTTGTGCCTCCTTCAGCAGAAGCAAAAGATATCACTACCCAAATTTTAACTGAATATCCCGTTACAGAAACAACAACAAAACTGGCTCTGAATCATAAAAACATATATCTTTCAGATCTCAAAGAGGATGAAAAAGGATATACAGGTTATGGCACCCAGATGCACGAGATCCTTGCAGGAATAGAGGAATATAAAGATATCCCTTATGCCGTGAGAAATGCCTGGCTGAAGGGGTTACTCAGCACACAGGAAAGAGACGATCTTCAAAAAGAGCTCTCGGATCTGCTTCTTACGGAACCTTTTGAGGATTGGTTTTCAGGTCACTGGCAGTGCAGGCTTGAAGCAGATATTATGACCTCCGGCGGGGAAATATTGCGTCCCGACCGTGTGATGATAAGGGAAGATACCGCCATTATTCTGGACTATAAGTTCGGGAATGAGAAGAAAGCAGCTTACAAAGAGCAGCTTCGCCGATATTATGAGGCTCTGAGGTCTGCCGGTTATGAAAATATAAAATTATATTTGTGGTACTACAGTTTGAATGAAACAGAGGAGGTGAAGATATGATCGGGGAAGGAAATTATCCGTGGGGCCATAGCAGAAGGTATAATGCCTTTGCTGAATATATCCGGAAAAGCTTTGGCGGAAGGGTACAGAAGCTGAGCATTGATGCAGGTTTCACCTGCCCCAACCGCGACGGACTCAAGGGCATCAGAGGATGCAGCTATTGTAACAATGAGGCCTTCAATCCATCTTATTGTGAACCGGAAAAACCTGTAAAACAGCAAATTCTTGAAGGTATTGAATTTCATCGCCGCCGGTACCGGAAGGCTAAAGGTTTCCTGGCTTACTTTCAGGCATATTCGAATACATATGCTCCCTTGCCGGTGTTACGATCAAGATATGAAGAAGCTTTGAGTATAGATGCCGTAGAGGGTCTTATTATTGGCACCCGGCCGGATTGTGTGGATGATGAAATACTGGATTATCTTGCAGAACTGAGCGAGCAGGTTTACCTGACAATTGAATTCGGAATCGAATCGTGTTACGATAAGACACTGACAAAAATTAACAGGGGACATGATTTCAGAACCACCGTAAAAGCGCTGGAAGATTGCAGGAAAAGAAATATACGAACCGGAGGACACATGATCATAGGACTTCCTGGTGAAAGCAGGGAGGATATTCTGGCTGAAGCCGGGATCCTATCCGGATTACCGGTTGATCAACTTAAATTTCATCAGTTGCAGATTGTGAAGGCTACCCCGATGGCAGTGGAATTGGAAAAGAATCCTGAATCAATTTCATTTTTTGAAATCAATGAATATCTTGAACTGATGAGAGAGTTTATCGAAAGACTTGATCCGCGGATCGTAATAGAAAGAATAGCGGGAGAAACCAATCCCGGTTACAACATACACCATGCATGGGGAATGCGCTATGATCAGATCCTGAATAAATTTGAACAGGAACTTGAAAAATCGGACAGCTGGCAGGGAAAAAAATTTGATTTTCAAAAACGGGGAATTTCTTAATGGATGCATTTTTACATAAACTGGCTGTTTATCTGGATAAAAAATACCCTGAAGGGCTGGACGGACATTGTATTCTTTTTCCCAACAGGCGGTCCGGACTTTTTTTTAAGAAATATTATTCGACTGTAACACAAAATGCCGGATGGTTGCCGGAAATCCTTACCATTGGCGACATTATGAAAAATTTATCGGGATTACAGCCTGCCGATCCTCTCGAATTATCTTTTGAAGCATACCGGGCATATCAGTCCCTGACAGATTCTTCCGAGACTTATGATGAATTTTATCCCTGGGGAGAAATGATGGTAAGCGATTATAATGATATTGATAAATATCTGGTAAACGCCCGGCAATTATTCACCAATATTAATGATCTGAAGGAAATTGAACAGATCTTTGATTACCTCGATCAGGAACAGAAACAGTTGATAAGCAGGTTTTGGAAGAATTTTGATGACGGGAAGCTGAGCGGTCAGAAGGAGTCTTTTCTTTTTATCTGGAAAATTCTTTATCCGGTTTATGAAGAGCTAAGAAAGAATCTGCTCAGGAAAAAGCTGGGCTATGAGGGAATGCTCTACCGTATGGTTGCAGAGGATAAAATTAACGATACCGACTTCCACTGGCCATGGAAAAACATTCATGTATGCGGATTTAATGCGCTGAGTAAGTCCGAGGAGAAACTTTTTTCTCATTTGCGCCGCAATGGATTGGGAAAATTCTATTGGGATCATGACCCTTCATTTATGGATGATCCGGTTCATGAGGCGGGTAGATTTTTGCGACAGAATATCAGGAAATTTCCATCTGATGAGGATTTTATTCCTTACACCATCGGCGGTGATGAGCTTAGGCAGGTGAATGTATACAGCCTTCCTTCTGATGTGCTTCAATCAAAGGAACTTCACAGGATCCTTACTGAATTTTCAAATGAAGAAGAGAAGGATGATGAAAATAATTCTCCTGGTTTTAATAAAACTGCAGTCATACTGGGTGACGAAACGCTTCTTCCTGCGGTTCTTACATCTATTCCTGATTCTGTCAAGGGACTGAATGTCACTATGGGTTTCCCTGTCTCTCAAACGCCGGTATACAGTTTTGTGGATGCGATCCTGAAAATGCAGCAGAATTTTAACCGGAGAAAGAAGAATCCGAAATTTTATTTCAGGGATATCCTGTCGGTTTTAAACCATCAGTATATAAAGTCCTTCTACCGCGAAAAAGTCGATAGAATGGTTGATGCCATTCACCGTGAGAACAGGATCTATATTGATGAGAAGGAATTTGAAAAGGATGAACTCTTTTCCATCATTTTTAAAAAACTCAGTTCAGTTGAAGAGATCACTGTTTATTTGCTCGATCTCTTCCGTTCGTTGACCGGTTCATTTCCCGAAGGCGATGTCTCATTTAAGCTTGAAAAAGAATACATTTTTCATATCCGGACACGACTCAATAAACTAAAGAACCTGTTCGAAGAGCAGGCTGTTGATCTGAACCTGGACAGCTTTATCCGTTTATTCCGTAAGATACTGTCAGATTTCAGAATTCCCTTCGAAGGTGAACCTTTGCAAGGTGTTCAATTTATGGGCATTCTGGAATCCCGCCTCCTGGATTTCGAAAATCTGGTTTTCCTTTCCATGAATGAAGGGGTAATGCCCGCATCAGGAGCGGATTATTCTTACATCCCGGCTAATTTGAGATTTGCTTTCGGAATGCCGGTCAAAGAAGATAAGGACGCCATTTATGCTTATTACTTCTACCGGCTTTTGCCCCGGGCAAAGAGAATTAACATTATGTATAACTCTCAGACTGAAGGAATGAGGTCGGGAGAACCGGCACGGTATATTTATCAGCTTCGGTATCTTACCAACTATAAGATCAATGAATTTACCCGGTCTTTCCGGGTCCTGGACAAGGAAGTTGTAAAGATATCAATAAAGAAGACCGGGGAAGTGATGGAATTGCTTTCCAAATATACTGATCCCGGTAA
The DNA here is from genome assembly GCA_964426915.1 of uncultured Bacteroidaceae bacterium. GTDB lineage: Bacteria > Bacteroidota > Bacteroidia > Bacteroidales > CAYRTD01. The sequence continues at coordinate 15,465 of CAYRTD010000068.1, forward strand.
AAGCAGCTATCTTTCCCCTTCGGCTCTTACCACCTACATGGATTGTTCCCTCAGATTTTATTTTTCCTATGTTGCCGGGATTAAGGAGGAAGATGAGGCCAGTGAAGAGATTGATGCTTCCGGTTTCGGAAGTCTGTACCATAAATCAATGGAACTTTTGTATGCAGAAAAAAAGGGACAGGAAATTACTCCGGACATTATTAGTCTGCTGAAAGATCCCGGGAATATAAAAAAGCATCTTGATCAGGCTTTTCGTGAAGAGTTTCTGAAAACTGATAACATAAATGCAGAGGTAAAACCGGAGGGCAGGAATATTATTATTTATGAGATAATCAAAAGAATGATCCGCCGGACCCTGGAAATCGATAAATCCAATTCTCCTTTTATATTCCTCGATACGGAACAAAATATTGAGAATATGACACTGGAGATCGATAATGCCGGATTCGTAAGGTTGGGAGGAATGATCGACAGGCTTGACTTCAGGAATGGATATTTACATGTGGTAGACTATAAAACGGGAAAAGCAGATCTTGAGTTTCCTTCACTTGAGGGCGTTTTTGATCGTGACAGCTGGGGAGAAAATGATTATTTCAAAGGGGTTTTTCAGATTTTCATGTACTCATGGCTTTACAGCAGGGAGCATCCTGATGAAAACCTGATTAGCCCGGCAATATACCTGACACGTGATCTGTTCAGCGATGATTTTCATCCTTACCTGCTGGATAAATCGCAAAAGCTTTTTGTGAAGAATTTCCTGGATTATTCAGAGGAATTTGAGCAACATCTCAGTAACTTGATTCATGAAATTTTTAACAGGGATAATGAATTTACCCGGACTGAAGATGAGAAACGGTGCGAGTACTGTCCCTACAGAGAAATATGTCACAGGGGGTAGGAGATTGTCTTATCTGTAATCTTCTCCATAGGGACTATAGCTTGGATTTCATGGGCTTTCCTGTTCTTCATCCTCAAGCATATCGGGCCTGAGTTTACGAGTCCTTTCAATAGCAGTCTTCATTTTCCACTCATCTATCTTTCCGGTATTTCCTGATAGCAGAATCTTCGGCACCTTCCATCCTTTATATTCAGCAGGTCGCGTGTAAACGGGCGGGGAAAGCAGCCCATCCTGAAAAGAATCGCTCAGCGCAGATGATTCATCCGAGATCGCTCCCGGTAATAACCTCACCACACTGTCAGTAATAACTGCTGCAGCAAGCTCACCTCCTGTCAGGACATAATCACCAATGGAAATTTCCATGCTGATAAGGTGATCTCGAACCCGCTGATCGACTCCTTTATAGTGTCCGCAAAGAATGATAATATTTTTCAGGGTTGAGAGTCGGTTGGCCGTCTTTTGGTTAAACTTTTCTCCATCAGGAGAGGTGAAAATTATTTCATCGTATTCTCTTTCCCTTTTAAGGCTGCTGATGGCAAGGTCGATGGGCTCAACCTGTAAGACCATCCCGGCACCACCGCTAAAAGGGTAGTCATCAACCTTCCTGTGTTTATCCCTGGAATAATCTCTCAGGTTATGCAGATGAATCTCAACCACACCTGCATCTTTTGCCCGTTTTATTATGGAATGATCCAGAGGATTTTCGATCAATTCAGGAAGTACAGTTATTATGTCAATACGCATAAAATATTTTTCCGGTAAAGATAAAGAAAATGAAGCGGCTTTAGATCAGTCCTGTTATCAATAAAAAATTCCTCGGTTTTTGTTGATTTATTTCTGAAGGGTGACGCTCAGTAAAAAAAAAGACCGCGAGGGACAGATGTCCCGAACGGTCTCTTTAAACACAAACCTAAACCATAAACGAATCCGAAAATCAGAGGCTGTCTTACAGTAACTCTTTATTTAAAGGAGCCAATTCTCCAGTTATTTTTTTGTTTATTGCAAACTGGGTGCTGTGGACTAAAAAGTAATAATCTTTTAGACTGCCTCTTCACTTACGAGATTTTAATTTCTTTAGGCCCTCTGTCAATAGCTTCTTCTTTTTTAGGGAGTTGCAAAGACAAGATTCCGTTTTCCATTTTAGCCTTAATTTTTTCGGTTGCAATGGTCTCCGGAAGACGGAATGATCTCTGGAAACGGCTGAAATCAAATTCTCTCCTGTTGTAGGTAATTTCTTCAGAACTTACTTCCTTTTCCTTTTCAGAGATATTCAACAGATTTTTGTCAACATCTATCTGAACATCTTCCTTTGAAACTCCCGGAAGTGCAACTTCCAGTTCATAAAATTCTTTATTTTCCCTTACATTGACCTTTGGGGTTGAATAGTCTGCATAACTGTTTTCTTCACCAAAGAAATCATTGAAAATGTCTGAATACCTGTAGGAATTTTCATCTCTTACAGGAATTCCATTTTTTTTATATACTCTTAAAAGTGTCATTGTTATTAAAATTTAATTAAACATTTTTTACATTTGTTTAAAGATTATCAAAATAAATGCCAGTGCTTTTTTAAACAACTAATAGAGTTTGTCCATGGTTCTGAGTGTCTGATTCCGTTGTTCGTTTTAGAGGCCAGGGAAATCGAAAATTGATCATTACAACTGTAAATGAGTAATTTACCCATGTAAATAAAGAAATAAAACGAACATCGTGAAGAAGTGCAGGAGAGGGATGGTCATGACAATGTGACAATTATTACAGGCTACAGCATGCCATATTGTCTTTATATTTATTAGATTTTTTACAGAGAAATTTGAATTAAACAGGTTTTAAATTGCAATAAAAACAAAAAGTTAAAAAACATTGTTAGCCTCAGTGATAAGAGTTATCTTAGGCAGGCAATGTTATTAAACTGGAAAAACTTTTTCCAATGGAAACAAATGATCCGAAAAACTCTGTTCATAATAAAGATGAACAATTCAGCAATCAGGCTGAAAATGAGAAAAAAGAGGTTGAAAAACTCAAGCAAGATGCTGATTCCGGAAACAGGGATGAGAATAAGGAATCAAATCAGAAGGATTTTGATGCAGGTTCCGAAAAACAGGACATCCGGTCCGGTGATAAGCATGAACAGGAAAATGACAGCTCCTCATCCGGGGCTGAAAATTCCGGGAATACTGTTTCGGAGAAATCCGGGGATGTATCAGAAATGACCGGGAAAAAAGAGAACGGGCCTGAACCTGACCCAGATGAAGAAAAAGCAAAATCCGGAGAGCAATCTTCCGGGGAAGAAGCAAAAGAAGCCAGTGAAGAGAAGAGCCAAACTGAAGAGGTTAAAGCTGAAAACTCTCCAGGGGAAAAAGACAGGGATGATAAACGGGAAAGTAAGAAAGAGCCGGTTGTCAAAAAGGAAGAAGTTAATTATGCTTTATTAAGTAAGTCCGATCTTCTCGAAATTTTCAGGGAATTATTGCATGAAGGAAAAGTAAATGAGATAGGAAAGGATGTGGCAGCAATAAAATCATCTTTTTACAAACAGCATCGCGCCGAAATTGAAGAGAAAAAGGTAAAATTCCTGAATGATGGGGGAAACGAAGCTGACTTTTCACCCGGGATAAATGAAGAAGAGGAGGAGCTTAAATCCCTGTTAAAGAAATATTCAGATCTCAGAACAGAATATAATAAAATCAGAGAGGATGAGAAAGTTGAGAATCTCAGGAAAAAGCATCAGATCATAGAAGAGATTAAAGAGCTTGCAAACAGGGATGAAGCCATCAATATCACCTTCCAGGAATTCCGGGATTTGCAGAGAAGATGGCACGAGGTTGGCGCCATTCCCCAGGGAGAGATGAAAAATCTCTGGGAAACTTACCATTATTACGTAGAGAAATTTTATGATTACATAAAGATCAATAAAGAACTCAGAGATCTTGATCTGAAGAAAAATCTGGAGGCGAAAATAAAGCTTTGTGAAAAAGCGGAAGAGCTCATTCTTGAACCCAACGTGGTTGATGCCTTTAAGACACTTCAGAAGTATCACGATCAGTGGAGAGAAATCGGCCCGGTCCCACGGGAAAATAGGGCAGATATCTGGGAACGGTTTAAGGAAGCAACCTCAAAGATCAATAAAAAACATCAGCAGTATTATCAGGACTTAAAGGAAAATCAGAAGAAAAATCTGGAATCGAAGATAGTATTGTGTGAGAAAGCTGAAGCACTGGCAGAACTTGATATAAATGATCATCAGACCTGGGTAGCAAAGACCAGGGAAATACTTGATATTCAGAAGGTGTGGAAAACAATTGGTTTTGCTCCCAAAAAGGATAATAACCGGATATATGCGCGTTTCAGGGAGGCCTGTGACAGATTCTTCAACAAGAAACGGGAGTATTATGCCAAAGGACTCGAAGAACAACAGGAAAACTTACAAAAGAAACTTGATCTTTGTATACAGGCGGAAACACTTCAAGATAGCACGGACTGGAAGAAAACAACAGCTGAACTCATAGCCCTGCAGAAAGAATGGAAACGGATCGGACCTGTCCCTAGAAAAAAATCCGACCAGGTATGGAAACGTTTCAGATCAGCCTGTGACCGGTTTTTTAACCGGAAATCAGATTTTTTCTCCAATATTGATGAAACCTACGAGGAGAATCTCAAAGAGAAGGAAAAACTTATTCAGGAGATCAAGGATTTTGTTCCCGGGGATTCCCAGAAGGAAAATCTCGCAAAACTGAGCGAATTTCAAAAGCGGTGGACGGATATTGGTTTTGTTCCCTACGACAAGAAAGATCAGATTATGCAGGAATACAGGGATGTTATTAATAAAAAATACGACAGACTCGACATGGACGATCACCGTAAGAACGTTCTGAAATTTAAAAACAAGCTTGAGTCCATTAAAAACAAGCCCCGCCCTCAAAATAAAATCCACTTTGAGCGTGAAAAACTGATGAATAAACTTCAACAACTGAAAAGCGATATCGTTTTATGGGAGAATAACATCGGGTTTTTTACGGAATCAAAAAATGCCAATTCGATGGTTGCAGATTTCCGGCAAAAGATTGAAGATGCTAAACAGAAAATAAAATTACTGGAAGATAAGATCATTATGATCGATGAAAGTGATGAGGGTTGATGAATTAAATAATAATTTCTTGGCATAAAAATTACTCCGTTCGGGAATAAATTATTTACTTTGCGGATTAACTGTAAAAATCAAAAAATTGGCTTCAACCAAATATGTATTTGTTACAGGCG
>CAYRTD010000069.1:0-20610 GCA_964426915.1 uncultured Bacteroidaceae bacterium
ATTATGAAACGGATTTCACAGGAGCTTCGGCAATAGTTCTGGGATCGGAAGCCCGGGGTTTATCTGATATATGGAGAAAGAATGCGGAGAAAATCATTCGTATCCCCATGGCGGGCATAGCCGACTCACTTAATGTTTCATCGGCGGCGGCAATTCTTGTTTTTGAAGCGGTGCGTCAGCGGAAAGAGTGAACTTGTTTTTCTTTATCTGCTTCCCCCCTAAACTAAAAAAGAATAACTTTGTTGTAGAAATAGTTTAATATTAACATCTGATACGATATACTTCTGATAATACATTAAAGTCCATTAATAAATTTTTTTTAGCTATGAAATATGATGTTTTAGTTATTGGCAGCGGACCCGGAGGTTACGTTGCAGCAATAAGAGCTGCACAGCTCAAAATGAAAGTCGGAGTTGTTGAACGTGAATCTGTAGGCGGTGTATGCCTGAACTGGGGTTGTATTCCAACCAAATCTCTACTGAAATCCGCACAGGTCTACGATTATTTTAAACATGCAGAAGATTACGGGATCAAAATTGAAGGTGAAGCAAAGCCCGACTTTGAAAAAGTGATCAAGCGAAGCAGAGATATAGCTAACGGTATGAGTAAAGGGGTTAATTACCTCTTCAAGAAAAACAAGATCGACATTATTGATGGCCACGGCAAATTAACCGCTCCAGGAAAGGTAGAGGTCGAAAAGGATGGAAAGAAAACTACCGTAGAGGCTGAGCATATCATACTGGCTACAGGTGCAAGATCGAAGGAGCTGCCGAATGTAAAACAGGATGGTAAAAAAATCATTGGCTATCGCCAGGCCATGAACCTTCCGAAACAACCAAAATCATTGCTGGTTATAGGTTCAGGAGCTATTGGCAGTGAATTTGCAGGTTTTTATAACAGCATGGGAACTGAAGTGACACTTGTAGAATTTCTTCCCAATATTATACCCCTTGAAGATGAGGAAGTTTCCAAACAACTGCAACGGTCGTTTAAAAAAGCTGGGATTAAAGTAATGACAAGCTCTTCCGTTGAATCGGTTGATACATCCGGAGATCTCTGTAAGGTTAAGATTAAAACCAAAAAAGGAGAAGAAGATGAGGAGGCAGAGATTGTATTATCTGCTGTAGGAGTAACACCTAACCTGGAAAACATTGGGCTTGAAGAATTGAAAATAGAATTAGAAAATGGAAAGGTGAAAGTGGACGAATTTTACCGGACCAATGTTGAAGGAGTATATGCAATCGGGGATATCGTGCACGGCCCTGCCCTGGCCCATGCAGCATCGGCAGAAGGAATTACATGTGTTGAAAAAATTGCAGGAGTAAACACCGAAGCTATAGACTATGGGAATATTCCCGCTTGCACTTACACAAACCCTGAAGTTGCTTCCGTCGGGATGACCGAAAAACAGGCTGAAGAAGCCGGCTATAAAATAAAAGTCGGAAAATTCCCTTATACAGCATCAGGAAAAGCCAGTGCAGCCGGCGTAAAGGACGGTTTTGTAAAACTTATATTCGATGAAAAATATGGCGAGCTTCTGGGTGCCCATATGATCGGTGCGAATGTAACCGAAATGATCGCAGAAATGGTAGTATCAAGAAAACTCGAAACCACAGGACACGAAATAATTAAATCTATTCACCCCCACCCTACCATGTCGGAAGCTATTATGGAAGCAGCGGCAGCAGCATATGGGGAAGTCATTCACATATAGTTACCCTCACTCGTTATCAATAGGTTCTGCGTTCTGCTCGTTTTTCAAATCAGTCATTTACTCCAGTAAACTCCAGATTTAAAAAACTTCACAAGCCGATATCGGACATTATGGACAGACACTATTTATAAAGGGTCGCTTCGGTTTAGAAGCGACCCTTAATTGATGCAAAGATCTGCTGTTGGTTAGTTGGTAGATAATGTATTTGCATCAATTATATTCAGGCTTTCCTACCTTAGCCATAAATACCAGCGCATTGCTTGTTTTCTCTCTTATAACAAACAGGAAAGGCTTGTCAACAATAAAGGAAATAACCGATGTATCCGGACCAGCCGAAGTAACTCCTACCTCAACCGCAGTCACTGCAGCAGCTTCTGTTCCCTTCTCATTTACATCCACAAAAGTTTTATGAATAACCCGTGAAAGATATAGATCGTCGGATTCCCCAACCATTAAAGGAAATTCGGCTTTGTCAGTGAATGCCACTCCCAGACCTGTTTCTTTTAAAACATCATTTAAAAGACTCTCATATTCAAATTTGAATTTGGGCATATGCAGTTTTATTTCTGCCTCTTGCAAAGCATTTGTCCATTCATTCAAGTTTTCAATATTCATATCCTCATTAATATCCGAAAGACCATAACCGGACTTTGGAAGGAAGATCATCATGGTATATTTATTATTCCCATAGGGAAGCTCGGTAATTCTGTATTTATCAGCATCATGATAAGCCAAATCCTTTTGTAATCTCATAGCCTCAACTTCCCCGGTGGACCCGTCTTCAAACATAAAATTTATCGGCCGGTTATCATCCTCATTAAATTCATATTTCCATGTACCATTAAAGTAAATGGCATTAATCAGATACATGGCTGTCAATGGTGGTATCTGATTTATTATTGTTTTTATTTTTTCATGAGTTTTTTCACTGACCCAGTTATTAATTATATCCACAGAACCAGGGTCACTGAAATTAAGGCTATTGATTTCTGCATCATAATAATAACGGTTCGTATCGGCAAATTCTTTCCGGAGACTGAATATTTGGTTTAGCCATATTGAATTTGCAATCTCTATGGTCACTTCAGGATCGGCTTTGAGCAGGTGTTTAATAAGATCACCATGAATTTCATTGATCTCATGTCTGGAAAAACCTGACAGGCGGAGGGATTCCTCAAAGGCATTTTTGGTTTCCCCATCGGCTCCATTATATGCCATGCCCAGAGCAATTGCAACGCTCAGGGGAGATATCATAAAATTATCGGCTTCTTCAGATGAATAAACTTCCTTAAAGAGATCAAGAGCAAAAAGATTATCGGATTCGATAAGTCCGGCAGCTTTTTTATGGGTAGAAAAGTCCCTAATAGGTTGGTGATCTTCACCATCCTGCTTATCACATGTGCCAAATAAAGCACTAATAATTATTATTGCAGTTAAAAGCTTCATATTTTTCATCTTCATGCATATCGAAATTTCACATCTTAACTATAGATGTTCAAAAGATCAAAAAGGTTGCGTCATATATTTTCACAAGTTACGCAACTATTCCGGCATTTTTTGCATCAGAAGCTAAGATAAACCTTTTTTTATCTTTCGGGGTATTGTCCTGCTTCCGGAAGTGTGTAAATTTACCGAAAATTTTAGTTGCTGGTGGTGGACATACCCCATGAAATAATAAAAGGTTGCCGGAAGGGAAATGCTCAGAGTCAGGAAAGACTTTATAAAATTGTCTCTCCTCTGATGTATGGTTTGTGTTTGCAATATGCTGCTGATGATGATGATGCAGGGGATATCATGCAGGAAGGATTTATAAAGGCATTTAAAAAAATAGATCAGTATTCCGGCAAAGGATCTTTCATCGGTTGGATAAGACGAATAATGATTAATACAGCTCTTGAAAAATACAGAAGCCGGATAAATCATTATTCACTGGATGATACATCTATGCAGTTTGAGAACCCGGTGGAAGATAATGTATTGGAAAATATGGAAGCTGAAGAGATTACAAAAATTATTCAGCAGCTTTCTCCCCAGTACAGACTTGTTTTTAATCTTTATGCAATTGAAGGTTATAATCACCGGGAAATAAGTGAAATGACGGGGATCTCTGAAGGAACATCAAAATCGAATTTGTCCAGGGCCAGAGCCATCCTACAGAAGAGAGTTTCCGAACTATATGACAAGAAGCTGAAAAAGAATGAATAAGAACGAACATAGAGATGAGCGCTTCAGCGATAAGATGCAGAACTTCAGTAAGGTTCCGCCACCTGAACTATGGGAGAGAATAAGAGAGGATCTCGATGAAGACAGAAAATCCAGGATTATTCCCCTTTTCTGGAGATATGCTGCAGGCATTATTATTCTTTTGGGCATTGGTACTGCAGTTTTCATCAGCAATTATGTCAGAGTTACCGATGAGCTGGAACTTGTAACAGAAAATGAATTGAATCCCACTGAAAAATCTACGAAGGACAAAGAGACAGAGATCAGGTCGCCTCGTAAAAATAAAAAAGACAGCCCGGCTGAACCTATTCATGAGTTCAGGGAGAAGGAAATACAGGCCCAAAGGGAAGTCTCACAGTCTATGGATAAAGAAAAGAAGGAAGTTATTGCAAAATATGAAATCCCTGCAGCAGAAACGGCTGATGACAATGATAAAAATCAACGAATAATAACCACTCCGCTTAAACCCGATATTTCCTCACTTCCCAGACAGATGGAACCATTTTCAGAAGCAGAAAAGGAGTTGGACAGGCCGGATGCAAAAAGGATTTATACCTGGGAAGATCTTAAAAAGGCTGATAGCGAAGAAATTACTGAAATTGAAAATGAACCGGATAAAGCAAAGATTTCCATTGGTGCAGTGATGAGTCCCTTGTACACTTACCGGGACCTTGGTAATATATCCAAGGGGATGAATGAACTATTCAATGAATCTGAATCCGGAAAAATAAGCTATACGGGAGGTTTTAATGTTGGCCTTCAGGCCGGAAAAAGACTCAGTATTCACTCCGGATTGTTATTCAGCAGGTTAGGGGTATCAGTAAATGACATTCTCACTGTTACCGGACTACGGGAATCCTACTGGAGTGATGATGCAGTTTACTCCAATGCTGCCAGTGCCTACCTTGTGAATAATTCAACAGGCTCAATACAGCAGGGTGAAAGTAGTAGTCAGAAATTTGGCTACAGCAGTCAGAATAGCGAAAGACTTTCTGCTCAACCCAATTCAGGAGTTAATTATCTCGATGCCGGAGGCTTCTATAATCCAGCGAACAATTATGTTGAAGAAGAAGGAAGAATTGATCAGTATTTTCATTACCTGGAAATACCCTTTATGCTAAAATATGTGATTTTGGAACGGGAGGTGGATATCAAGGTCCTCGGCGGAATTAGCACAAATTTTCTGATCGGGAACAATGTTTATTACATTGATGATAATCAGTCTCAATACCTTGGACATACCTCCGACATCCGGACTATCAATTACAGTGGCAATGTCGGCATAGGAATCGGTTATGATATCAGGGAACAGCTTAATCTTTTGTTTGAACCGCAGTTCAAATATCACCTTAACTCTGTTAATAACGCTGCACTTATAGGAAACCGCCCTTATTCCTTTGGACTTTATACCGGCATTGTTTACCTGTTTTAGTTCTACTTTGACAAATTAACAATAACCGGTTAACCGGATGTTTTTTTGCTTCAGGTGGTAAAAAAAGCATGGACTGCATCCCCCCTATGTTTTTATTGATTTCAAATTCGCCCGTGTTTAAATAAAACTTAGCCTGTTTATAATAATTGTTATAATATTCCATTATTTTTGAACGTTAGGGTAATATTTACGTAAGAGTTGTTACACTGAAATCGCGAGAGCATGAAATATTTTAAGCCTGTTATACTGGTCAGCTTTATAATGATGACCCTTTTGACCACCCTGGCCTTTCTTGGAAATCTTGAGTCGAAGCCGACAGAAAAAGAACCTGAAGCAGAGCCTCTTAAATCCAGTTACGCCATATTTTCCGTTGATCTGCCCGAAGAACTGGAGTTTGCAGGAGAACCAGTTCCCCTGGATCAGGTAGATGTGCTCGAAAGCCTTGACTGGGAGATTCTTGTAAATACTTACTGGCAATCACAGACGATTCTTTTTATAAAAAGGGCTAACCGCTATTTCCCTGTAATAGAAAGAATATTGGCAAAATATAATATTCCCGATGACTTTAAATATCTGGCTGTTGCAGAAAGCGGACTCACACATGCTGTTTCACCGGCACGGGCTGTTGGATTCTGGCAGCTCCTGGAGGGCACTGCCCGTGATTACATGCTGGAAGTGAATGGTGAAGTGGATGAAAGATATCATGTGGAAAAAGCTACTGAAGCCGCATGCAAGTATTTGCTGGAATCCTATGCGAAATATGGTAGCTGGACTCTCGCCGCTGCATCATTTAATGCAGGCCGCAGAGGAATTGACCGGCAAATCATAAAGCAACATGAAAGTGATTATTATGATCTTTTGCTGTATGAAGAGACCGCCAGGTATATTTTCAGAATACTTGCTTATAAATTAATCCTTTCCAACCCTGCGGAATACGGATTCCATGTCGGAGAAAAACACCTCTACCCTGAAATTCCTTATTTTGAAGTTACCGTTGACGGAAATGTTAAGAGCTTTGCTGAATTTGCAAAGCGATACGATATAAATTACAAAATACTAAAACTAATGAATCCATGGCTTAGGGACGATCATCTGACCAACATCCATGGCAAAAGCTATTTCATTAAGATTCCCAGAAAAGGATATTTTGATCCCTCCCGGGTGGATTAATGACAGCCTCGATATCTGCATTGCTGAGCTCACCGCCAGCTGGCGGTTCGGTTCTGATCCAGACACCAAACCTTATTGACAAACACTTAGAAATATTTCCCCCCCTCACACCTAATGAATTATTCAGGGTAAAACTTTCTAATCACGCGAAATAAGGTTATTTTTGCAAATTGGAAATTTTTTACAGACATTTTTGCAACAAATTCATGAATAAGCTGTTGCTATGTCTTATTGGCAGGCAGGATACGGAATGGATAAAAAACAAATAACAGATAAAAATAATAAGAAAATAGAAGTACTGGGAGCACGTGTACATAATCTTAAAAACATTGATGTTGAAATTCCCAGGAATACGCTTACAGTAGTGACAGGCTTGAGTGGAAGCGGTAAATCCTCCCTTGCTTTTGATACCATTTATGCAGAAGGCCAGAGGAGGTATGTTGAAACACTTTCTTCCTATGCCCGTCAATTTTTGGGAAATCTCGAAAGACCAGATGTTGATAAAATATCAGGCCTTAGCCCGGTAATTTCAATTGAGCAAAAAACCACAAACAAAAACCCCCGTTCCACTGTCGGGACCATTACGGAAATCTATGATTTTCTGCGCTTGCTATATGCCAGGGCCGGTGAAGCCTACTCCTATGAAACAGGTGAAAAAATGGTGAAATACACCGATGAGCAGATCATTGATCTGATTATGGAACATTTCCACGATAAAAAAATATACCTGCTTGCCCCGGTCGTCAAAGGAAGAAAAGGGCACTACAAGGAATTATTTGAAACTATAAGAAAAAAGGGATATTTGAGTGCGAGGATTAACGGTGAAATCACAGAATTAAGACCTGGGATGAAACTTGACAGATATAAAACCCATAACATTGAGATTCTGATTGATAAATTACAGGTAGATGATTCCGACAGGAAAAATCTGAAAAAATCTGTTGAAACCGCCATGGATCAGGGAAAAGGAATTATAATGATCCTGGAAAAAGACTCCGGTAAGGCCCGTTTCTACAGCCGGAAGCTTATGTGTCCGACAACCGGTATTTCCTATAACGAACCAGCCCCTCACAGTTTTTCATTCAACTCTCCCCAGGGAGCATGTCCGAAATGCAACGGCCTTGGAAAAATAAATGAAATAGATATCAGTAAAATCATTCCTGATCCTTCATTGAGTATAAAAAAAGGTGCCATAAAAGCCCTGGGGGCCTATAAAAACTCTCTGATTTTCTGGCAACTTGAATCGCTGGGTAACAAGTATGGTTTCGATCTTAACGATCCTGTCAACAGCTTTTCTGAAGAAGCCCTGAATAAACTACTTTACGGAACCGAAGAATCACTGAAGCTTTCCAATACTCCACTTGGTACTTCTTCTAATTATTTCCTAAGCTTCGACGGAGTAATATCCTATATTCACACCCATATGGGAGAGAAAAATTCCATGTCGGAGAACAAATGGGCCAGCCAGTTTGTAAAAAGGGTGATTTGTCCTGAATGTGATGGAAACAGACTAAACAGAGAATCACTTCATTTCAGGATTTATGGTAAAAACATTTCCGAACTGGCAAATATGGATATAATCCGGCTCAATAACTGGTTTGAAGGAATAGAGAAAAATTTATCTGAAAAACAAAAAATAATTGCCCGGGATATATTAAAGGAGATCCGCAACCGTCTGGGATTTCTTATTGACGTCGGTTTAACCTATCTTTCTCTTAACCGTCCTTCCAGGAGCCTTTCGGGCGGGGAAAGCCAGAGAATAAGGCTGGCCACACAGATCGGATCACAACTTGTGAATGTACTCTATATTCTGGATGAACCCAGTATTGGTCTTCATCAGAAAGATAACCGGAAGCTAATACAATCACTTAAAAAACTTCGCGATAACGGGAATTCCATTATCGTAGTGGAGCATGACAGGGAGATGATTGAATCGGCAGATTATCTGGTAGATCTCGGTCCTTTTGCAGGACGACACGGAGGACATGTGGTAGCATCGGGTCATCCCAAAGATGTGAGGGATTCAGAAACATTAACCAATGATTATCTTTATTACAGAAAACTAATAAGCGTACCGGAGAACAGAAGAAAGGGCAATGGGTATAAAATAAGTCTGAAAGGTGCAAAAGGCAACAACCTGAAAAATGTAAACATAGATTTTGAACTTGGCAAATTCATCTGTGTTACCGGAGTGTCCGGCAGTGGAAAATCAACCCTTATAAACGATACTTTACATCCCGTCCTCAGTCAGCATTTTTACCGCAGTAATAAAGAACCGCTCGCCTATAAATCTATCGAAGGAATTGAAAATATTGATAAGGTAATAGAAGTAGACCAGTCACCCCTGGGAAGAACCCCGAGATCCAATCCCGCAACTTATACAGGTGTCTTTTCTGATATCCGGAAGCTTTTCGTTCAGACACCGGAGGCGAAAATAAGAGGATATAATGCAGGTAGATTTTCCTTTAATGTAAGTGGCGGACGTTGTGAAACTTGTAAAGGAGCAGGGGTTGAAACCATAGAAATGAATTTTTTACCCGATGTTTATGTAACCTGTCGCGATTGTAACGGTAAAAGGTATAACAGGGAGACTCTGGAAGTTAACTATAAGGGGAAAAATATCAGCGATGTTTTAAAGATGACCATAAATCAATCCCTGGAGTTTTTTGAAAACATACCTTCAATTAAAAGGAAGATCAAAACCCTGAAAGAGGTAGGGCTGGGATATATACGACTTGGACAACCCTCTACTACACTCTCGGGAGGTGAATCACAAAGGGTAAAACTGGCAGCAGAACTGGCAAAAAAGGATACAGGCAAAACCCTTTATATCCTAGATGAACCTACTACAGGTTTGCATTTTGAAGATGTCAGAGTGCTGCTTGAGGTCGTAGGTAAACTGGTGGATAAAGGAAATACGCTGATCATGATCGAACATAATATGGATGTCATCAAAACGGCAGATTATGTCATCGATATAGGTAAAGAAGGGGGATCGGAAGGGGGTGAAATAATAGCTACCGGAACCCCGGAAGAAGTCGCACAAGTGAAAAACTCATATACCGGCGAATTTCTAAATAAAGAATTAAGCATGAAGATTGAGGAATTTGCAAAATAGTTAGAGTCTGTCCATAAAGTCAGGTGTCTGGATCATAACCGAATCCGCCAAATGGCGGTGAGCTCAGCGAAGCTAATGTCCAAAATCTGCCTTATTGCAAATATTATATAAAACATCCGGTTGTTAAATAACCGGTAGGAAAAAATACCGTATTTAACAGCATTATAAATAACAGAACTATGTCAAGAAGTGAAGAAAAAATTATTAGAGCATTTAAACAAAAAGACTGGAATGAAATACAAACATCAGATTCCTGGCAGATCTTTAAGATTATGTCGGAATTTGTGCAGGGTTTTGAAAAATTAGGAAGTATCGGCCCCTGTGTTTCTGTTTTCGGTTCAGCAAGAACAAAACCCGATAATAAGTATTATAAGCTGGCAGAAGATATTGGTTATTTATTAACCCAGCACGGATATGGTGTAATAACAGGCGGAGGGCCTGGGATTATGGAAGCTGCCAACATGGGAGCGAAAAAAGGGCGGGGAAAGAGCGTGGGTATTAACATTGATCTTCCCTTTGAACAGGCTGCAAATTTATTTATCGATTCGGACAAACTCATCACTTTTAAACATTTTTTTGTCAGAAAGGTTATGTTCCAGAAATACGCTCAGGGTTTTGTGGTTTTACCCGGGGGATTCGGAACATTTGATGAGTTATTTGAAGCCCTTACACTCATACAGACTGAAAAAATCGGAAAATTCCCTATTGTCCTTGTGGGCACTGAATACTGGAAAGGCTTACTTGACTGGATAAAAACGGTCATGCTTGATAAAGAGATCGCTATCAGTAAAGAAGATCTGGATCTTTATAAGCTTGTGGATACTGCCGATGAGGCAGTTGAGCATATCAATAATTTTTATAGTAAATATCTGCTTAGTCCAAACTTTTAGTGTTTTTAGGCGGGAAAATGAAGATATTGTTGATATCTTATAAGTTTACGGCATAATTTTATTAATTTTAGATATTACTTTTCAACAAAATATCAGCTTATGATACAGAATTTTATACTGTTGTTAAGTTTCGTTGTACTATCCATTTTTTCATGGATTCCGAATCAGGACATTAATGTTAAAGTGGATGTGCCAAATGAAGTCCGCGCAGGCGAAGAATTTATCGTCACCCTTCACATTTATAAAGGTGACATTGAAAGCTTTTCCCGTTACACACAATCGCTGCCCTATGGGCTTAGTGCTCAAAGGTTGAATACTGCTAATGCCGACTTTTCGTTTGACGAACAACGAGTAAGAATCATCTGGTTAAAACTTCCTCCCGAGGATAGTTTGACTGTGACCTATAAAGTCACAGTAGATCCTAGACTCACAGGCGCTTTCGAACTTGCCGGAGACTTCGCATTCGTAAATGAAAATCAAAGGAATATACTTTTAGCCGAGCCCGGACATATGATCAACATAATCCCTGATCCTTCCGTTGCTGAAAATGACAGGATTGACATTGCTGATTTTCAGGTTATTGCTTTATCAGAAGATGAAAACTCTTTCCGAACCATGGAGGTCGTAAGGAATGAACCGGTAAAAATCAGTGCTTTTGAGTATTCGGTAGAGCTTAATGTAAAGAAAGGGGATCTCAGTAAGTTTGCGAAAATTGAAGAATATATACCTCAGGGTTTCAGGGCTGTAGAAGGAGAATCTCAAAACGGAATATTCAGTTTTAATCAGGGTGTGGTAAAAATATTATGGATGAATCTTCCCGAAGAACCTCAGTTTACCGTGAGCTACCGTATTGTGCCGGATCCCGGAAAAAGCGTTGACAATTTTAATGCCAGCGGCACATTCTCCTACATCACCGGAAATGAAACCAAATCCATTGAAATTGAAAATGAAGGTGAGGTATCGCCGGAAGTCGCAGATGCCGATCCGGAGGTTACCCCTGAAGACCTTGCACAACTGGAAGAACCGGAGGTCGTTGAACCCGCCCAGGAAACTACTGTTCAGGATCCGGGGTCTATCGTTGATGAAACAGAAACTGATGAACCTGACCCTCAGGAATTCGATATTGAAGGAAATGAAACGCCGGAAGCAATCCCACAGGAAAAAAAACCTGTTGAGCCCGAAGAAGTAAAAACAGAAGTCACAACTACAAAAACCCGTGAAGCCTACATGCTTGATCCTGAAACAGGAGTTTATTACAGGGTACAGCTGGCTGCAGGTCATCGTCAGATAAAAATCGACAGATATTTTAAACGGTATAACATTCAGGATGAAGTAAAAATGGAGTTTCATGAAGGCTGGAGAAAATATACGACCGGATCCTTTGACCTATACAAAAATGCGCGGGATTATCGCAACAGAATATGGGAAACAACAACTATTAACGGAGCTTTCGTTACATCATATAATGACGGAAACAGAATAACAGTGCAGGAAGCACTTATGCTCACAGATCAGGAATGGTATAGGTAAGTTTTCGTTTTCAGGAAAAATTCAATTACAGATGATTTACAGAGTACTACTAGGGGGATTAATTCTTTTGTATTTTTCAGCCGAGCTGAAGGCGCAGGAGGAAGATATTGAGGATCTGCTGAAAGAAGAAGTCATCAATGTTAATCCTATTTATAAACCCGTAATTGGCCTTGGATCCGGAGTCTTTAATTTTTATGGTGATGTGCGAAATAACTATATAAATCCGACGATCGGAAATTTTGGATATAAATTTAATGTAAGTACTTTCCTCGATGAAAAACACTATTACACCCTTAACCTGATGTTCCTGTACGGAGAAGTCTCCGGCAATCAGCAGTCTGTTTATGACATGACCGATAATCTCAATTTTAAAACCGATCTGGTCACTTTTGGATTTAATCTTGAGTATAATTTTGATCACTTCATTCCTCCCCAAAAACATTTACGCCCCTTTATATCGGCAGGAATTGAAAATATTCAGTTCACTCCCAAAGGAGACCTGTTAGATAAAGACGGTAAGAGGTATTATTACTGGCCCGACGGGTCAGTCAGAGATGTCCCGGAATCTCCCGGTGATGTTCAGCCTTCAAACTTCCTGCAAAGAGATTATATTTACGAGACTGATTTAAGACAAAGAGAGAGGGAACTTTATAATCTGGGTAATTACAACAAGAGTACCTTAGCCATCCCTCTGGATCTTGGTTTAAACCTTCGAATTTCGGAACGTGTAAACCTCAGAATGGGAACCTCTTTTCACTATACTTTTACCGATTTTCTGGATAATGTAAGTTCGGAAGGAACTTCGGTTAAAGGAAAGAAAGGCAATGACATGCTGTCTTTTAACTACTTCTCACTTCATTTCGATCTCTTTTCGGAACCTAAAACCGTAATTATAGAGAAAATGTTCGCGGAATATGAGTTTGATGAGGTCATGCTGGGTGATGAAGATGGTGATTTTATACTGGACGCAACCGATCAGTGCCCAGGAACTCCCTACGGAGTTGCAGTTGATTCTGTCGGATGCCCGCTCGATCAGGATGGCGATGGAGTTCCCGATTACCTTGATGAGGAATTTTCACCTCCGGGTGCATGGGTGGATGAGAGGGGCCGAACCATAACTGAAGAACAATACCTGGCAAATCTTAAAGGCAGGTCTGAAGCAATGAACCGTAAGGAAATTTCTGAATATTTCGAAACTATTGGAAGGCCATATGTTCCAAGGACTGCAGAAGAGATCCCTGAGAAATTCAAAGTAGTTGACATGGATGAAGACGGATATATTTCATTCGAAGAACTTTTACTGGCAATAGATCATTATTTTGAGGGAAGGCTGGAGCTTGAAGTTGCCGATATTTACGAGTTGAATAATTTCTTTTTCAGACAATAACTATTATCTTTCTTTATATTTATGCAACCGGTCCATCTGCCTTTTTGCATCCTTTTGCTTGATAGCTTCCCGTTTATCGTATTGTTTTTTACCTCTTGCCAGAGCAATATCCATTTTGGCATATCCGGATTTTGAGAAATAAACCCGAAGTACAATTATGGTATTTCCTGTTTCCTTTGTCTTCCTTTCCAGCTTTTTGATTTCTTTCTTCTGAAGAAGCAATTTCCTTTCCCGTTCGGGTGAATGATTATTATAATTCCCAAACCTGTATTCAGCTATCTGCACGCCTTTCACAAACATCTCTCCTTCACGGATATAGCAGTAAGAATCACCCAGGCTGACCTTCCCTTCCCTGATGGATTTTACCTCAGTCCCGGTCAGCACCAGTCCTGCAGTATATTTTTCAAGGATCTCATAATCAAACCAGGCTTTCTTATTCTTTATGTTTATCCTGTTCTGCATAATAAAAATCAGGGACTAAAGGTAGTAAACTGAATTAATACTGTATTATATATATTATTAAAAATCATAGCAAGCAGAATATAAAGTAATATCATTACCAGAGACGAAAGTATCATAAAAACAGTCTTTTTGTCAGCTTTAATACCTGTAAAATGTTCTATTCCGTTCCAGAAAAGAAAAAATGAATAAGTCCCGAGAATATTCAAAAAAATCAGCTGGGGAAATATCAAAGAAGCTGACAGGGTGATAAAGAAAGGAATATGACTATATATCACAAGAGTAAATACAGAGTGAGAATCGGTGTCAGGTTCAAAGGAAACGGCTAGTTCTGTAATTATCCAGGCAGATAAATATACTTCCAGAAAAAAAATGAGGAAGGATATCGAGCCACTAAAAAAAACATACCCCATGGCAAAGCTATCCTCTATAATATCAGTTAAAACCGTTCCGAGAATAGATGAAACACCTACTATAAGCGACATGGGCAGCAGAAGTTCAGTAATTACCTTTTTCCTGTAGCTATTTTCAACAGCAATCTCTGACCATGTCGCCCGGGGCGTGAAGATCAGTGATCTTGATTTATGAAAAATTTTAGTTAGATTCATTTGTGATCCTTGCTAAAATTAAAATATTTTTGAGAAATATTAGCTAATCAAATTCCGTGCAATTGTTATATGAGTGACAAAAAAACAAACCTTATTTGCATTCTGGGGCACACAGCAGCCGGAAAAACAGCATTTGCCGCCCATCTGGCCAGTCATTTGAATGGTGAAATTATTTCAGCCGACTCCAGACAAGTTTACAGGCACATGAATATAGGAACGGGAAAAGATCTGGAAGATTATATTGTTGAAGGGGAAACTGTACCCTATCATCTGATTAATATTGTAAATCCGGGTAATGAATACAACGTCTATGAGTACCAAAAAGATTTTTTGAAAGTTTTTTCTGATATTCAGAAAAGAGAGAAAATGCCATTACTGTGTGGTGGCACAGGTATGTATATTGAAGCTGTCCTTAAAGCCTATAAACTAATAGATGTTCCGCCAAATCCCTCCCTGAAAGAAGAGTTAAATTCCTGGTCACATAATAAGCTCATTGAAAAACTGAGATCCTATAAAATACCGCACAATACTACTGATACAGAAAGCAAGAAGCGACTTATCAGAGCCATAGAAATTGAGGAATACTATGCCCTTAACCCTGAATTAGACAAAGATTATCCGGAACTGCAGCCTATTATTCTCGGGATTAAATACGACCGGGAAAGCCGCAGAAAAAGGATTACGGAGCGACTCCGCAACAGATTAAAAGAAGGAATGATTGAGGAAACCGAATTTCTTCTTGAATCAGGCGTTAAGGAAGAAAAATTGGTTTACTATGGGCTGGAATATAAATACCTTACCTGGTATATCAGGGGAGAACTATCTTACGAGGAAATGTTCCGGCAATTGAATACGGCAATCCATCAGTTTGCCAAAAGACAAATGACCTGGTTCAGGGGTATGGAAAGAAGGGGTTTTACGATTCACTGGCTTGACGGAAATATGCCTTTGGATAAAAAGCTGAAGCAAAGTAAGAGTCTGATTGGATTAATTTAACCACACTCTTTCTTATCCTTCCTGATCTTCCCGTTTCAAAATTGAAAAGGAAAACACCGGATCACAAAAAGCAACGCAAGAACAATAAAAACATTCACCACCGTAAAAAACACATTATACTGCTGCCGAAGTTTTTTCACCTTTCTCCGTAACATGATAGCGAGATTTGGGATGAAAAAAGAAATCACAATTATGGCATAACACAGCTTCATAACTAAGTCATTGGCCAAAAATTCATCCTCTTCCGGCATTTCTGAAAAAAACAGGATCAAATAAATAAGCATGATAAAGACCATGAGATAAAGCAAATAACTAAGCTTAAGAGACATCGTGCTTGCCATCCGTGTCCGGTGAACCCGAAAGGGCTTGAGAAGGATGAATGTAACAATTATGAGAAAAATAAATGTGGCAATAAAGACAAAGTGTAGGAAAAAATTTAAAAAACCACTCATAGATACCTGATTTTTTATTAAATATTATTTCAGATGCTCATCAAGCCAGCCAAAAAATTCCCGGTGCCAGAGGATACTGTTTTGCGGTTGTAGTACAAAATGAGTTTCATCAGGGAAAACCAGCAATTTACTCGGAACTCCATTAAGCTGAGCGGCATTAAATGCCTGCAGGCTTTGAGTATATGGTATACGGAAATCGTATTCGCCTGTGATGATAAGTATGGGAGTATTCCACTCTTCTACAAAAAGGTGGGGGGAAAACTGATAGCTGCGGGGACGTGGTTTCTCCCAATAGGCGCCACCCAGATCATGATTTACAAAAAACATTTCCTCAGTTGAGGCATACATGCTTTCAAAGTTAAATATTCCGCAATGGGAAATGAAAGCAGAAAAGCGGTCCTGGTGATGACCAGCAAGATAAAAAACAGAAAAACCACCATAACTTGCGCCTACTGCACCCAATCTCTCTTCATCAACAAATTCCTCTTTTTTTATAGCATCAATTGCGCTCAGGTAATCTTTAATATTCTGACCTCCATAATCTCCGGAGATCTGCTCATTCCACTCAGTTCCAAAAGTGGGGAGTCCTCTGCGGTTCGGAGCTACAATAATATAATCATTAGCAGCCATTAATTGAAAATTCCAGCGGTAGGAGAAGAACTGGCTTACCGCACTTTGTGGACCTCCCTGACAATAAAGAAGTGCAGGATATTTCTTCCCGGGATCGAATCCCGGTGGATAAATAACCCAGACTTTCATCTGTTTGTTATCGGTGGTAGTAACCCAGCGGGATTCGACTTTGCCCATCTCAATATTATCGTAAATATTTTTATTTATATAACTGAGCTGTGTTTCATTGCCACCGGGAAGATCAACCCGGAAGATCTCCGTGGCCATGGACATTGACATTTTTTCACCCGTAATAAAACCATCTCCAAGTTCAAAACTGGTATAGTTATGATCGCCATCAGTAATTTGATCAACTTCCCGGCTTTCAATATCAATTGAGAATAATTGATAACTTGCTTCAATACCACTGATAAAATAAATTTTGCTGTCATCATCGCTCCATACCAGGTATTCAGCATTCTGATCAAAATCCCGGGTCAGATAAATCTTTTCTTCAGTTTGGAAATCCATGATAAACAACCTGTCTTTATCGGCCTCATAACCCGGAGTTTCCATGCTTTGCCAGGCTATCATATTTCCATTATTTGAAAAAGAGGGATACTTATCGTATCCCGGCATTCCCTTAGTTAAGTTCCGTGTTGTTTCTTTTTGAATATCATACAGATAGATGTCGGAATTTGTGCTTACTGCATAATCCCTGCCCTTCATTTTCTTACAGGTATAGGCAATGTATTTTCCATCCGGGCTCCAGCTTATTTCAGACTGGTCGAAATAAGGGGAAAGTGGAGCATCCCACTCTTCACCCTCCATAATATCCCTTCCCCCAAAAATACTATCTTCACTGAGATTGGCTATAAAAATATGACTGAATTTATAATCGTGCCAGGCATTCCAGTGACGATACATCAAATCGTCGATAATCCGGACATTAGCAAGAGGAAGATCTTTATATATTTCTCCGGGAGTTTTATCAAGTTTCACCTCCTTTGTATAAAGAATCATTTTTCCGTCCGGCGAATATTCAAAACCCGTTATTCCTCCTTCGATTTTGGATATCTGCCTGGCTGTTTCTCCATCGGGTGTAATTTCCCATAGCTGAGGTTCGCCATCCGAAGAGGTAATATAACCCACGGCCGAGCCATCGGGTTTCCATCTGGGATTGTAGCAGGAGGAACCGCTATCTGTAATTTTCACAGCCTCACCCCCTGAAACAGGCAAAGAGTAAATATCGCTAACCGACTCATTGGTTTTGTAATCAAACCTTGTGACATTAAAGATAAGAGTCTCACCATCAGGAGATAGCTGATGATCTGATAGCCTTCCGAATTTCCATAATATTTCAGGTGTAAGAACAGAATTTTCGATTTCCTCTGAGGTAAGCTCAGTAGAAAAATCCGGAGTTTTTTCGGTTTCCTTTTCACTATTGTTACATGCACTTAAATAGATGGTAAGAAAGATGGATAGTAGCAAAGAAATTTTTCTCATTAGTATGGATTTGTATTTCATATACTCAATTTAGTCTGTCCATAATGTCAGTGAGACTATGATTTTGGTTTTCAAAATCATTTAGTCGAACTGATCCCAAGCAATAGCCGAGGGATCTCATGGATTTAAGCGGTATTCGTGACCGCGCTCGCATGAAGCTTTCCGGGAGCGCTGAAGCTACTCTACGCTCGCGGAAAGCTTCAGCGACAGCGTGCGGTTGCGAAGCTCGTTATCACTCGATATCTGCGTTATGCTCGCCGGAAAAAGAACTCTTAAAAAAGTTAAACCTTTCAGGTATAAACTAAGAACATTATTTATAAATATAAATATCACAAAGGATTGGCTTTTACCAATTTACCAAGTGATGCTATCATAAAATTATCTTTCTTGCTCTAAGCCCTCTTCTGGAGAAAATACTCTCCGATCCTTTATCTCATAAAAAACTTTCGCTGCAACCAAAAATCCTTTATTGAGGCAGGGCTTTCAGTTTATCTCTGACTTTTACTTCCAGTTCATCTGCAAGCTCCGGATTATCAAGCAAGAGTGATTTAACAGCATCTCTGCCCTGCCCGAGCTTTGTGTCGCCATAACTAAACCAGCTTCCGCTTTTCTTTATGATTTCATGATCCACACCCATATCAATAAGCTCACCTACTTTGGAGATTCCCTCACCATACATTATATCGAATTCTGCTTTCCTAAAGGGTGGAGCAAGTTTATTCTTAACGATTTTTACCCTGGCACGGTTTCCCTGTATATCCTCACCATCTTTCAGCTGACCAATGCGACGTATATCAACCCTTACTGAAGCATAAAATTTTAGTGCATTACCGCCCGTTGTCGTTTCCGGATTACCGAACATTACTCCGATTTTTTCCCTCAGCTGATTTATAAAAATACAGGTTGTATTTGTCCTGTTTATATTCGCAGTGAGTTTTCGTAAAGCCTGGGACATAAGCCTGGCCTGCAACCCCATTTTGGAATCACCCATTTCTCCCTCAATTTCTGCTTTAGGGGTAAGTGCGGCAACAGAATCGATTACAATAATATCAATAGCTCCGGAACGAATCAGGTGATCGGCAATTTCAAGGGCTTGTTCACCATTATCCGGTTGAGAAATGAGAAGATTTTCAATATCAACCCCGAGTTTGGCAGCATAAAAACGGTCAAATGCGTGTTCCGCATCAATAAAGGCAGCAAGACCTCCAGCTTTCTGCGCTTCCGCTATTGCATGAATGGCAAGTGTTGTCTTTCCTGAAGATTCCGGTCCGAAAATTTCGATAACCCTTCCCCGTGGAAATCCTCCCACCCCAAGAGCAATATCAAGACCTATAGATCCCGATGAAATAGCAGGCACATCCTCTATAACTTTGTCCCCCATTCTCATGATAGCACCTTTACCGTAACCTTTTTCAATTTTATCCATGGTTAGCTGCAGGGCCTTCATTTTTTCTTTATTAACAGTGTTGTTGGCAGTCTCTTTCTTTTCCTTTGTCATGTCGTATAAAATGTTTGTTACCTATTAATATAATCAGGCTTCAAATATCTGCCTGCTGTGACCCCCTGTTTTGACGTCCTTAATGATTTCTTCCACGAATCCGTCTTCTGATATGATGAATGTCATTCTAATTATACCCTGATATTTTTTTCCAAACCTGGATTTTTCCCCCCAGGCACCGTAAGCCTTTATAATTTCCTTATCAGGATCGGAGATCAATGGGAAAGGTAGTTCATATTTCTGTCGGAATTTCTGATGTGATTTTTCAGAATCGGCACTGACTCCTACAACTGCATAATCCTTATCCATAAAATCCTGATAATTATCACGAAGATTACAGGCTTCTGCCGAACATCCGGGGGTATCGTCTTTGGGATAAAAATACAGTACCAGTTTTTTATTCTTGAACTGTTCCAGGCTTATAAGGTTTCCATCCTGGTCTTTTCCTCTAAAATCGGGTGCTTTATCACCTTTCTCAATTGTTTTCATGTTTTTATTATTAATGTGTAAAAGTACAAATTCAACTTCATTTAAATGGTTAGTAACTTCAATGTTTTTCAACAAAAAGTGAAGAATTTAATTGTTATTTTTGGCTAAAAATCATTAAACCTGTTTTTTAATCAGTAAATGAATTGAACTGTTGGTCTATGCGGCACAAAAAACGGCGATTTAAATAGTGTCCGTCAATATAGTCGGGTGTCTGTTCCAATAGCTATCGGAACAGAATGTTCAAGATCAAGCCTGCCCCGTTCTTTTACGGGGGCGCGCAACCGCGTGTCCACGGTACTCCGGGAAATGCTGCTGATGATATCCCTCGGCTATCTCCCGAAAGCTTTCGGGACGGGATCAGTTCGACTAAATGATTTTGAAAACCAAAATCATAGTCTCACTGACATTATGGACAGACTCTAAGTAGTGTCCGTCAATAGAGTCGAGAGTCTGTTTCAGAACCGAACCGCCAATTGGCGGTGAGCTCAGCGAAGCTAATGTTCGAGATCAAGGCGCGCAACCGCGTGTC
>CAYRTD010000070.1:0-20125 GCA_964426915.1 uncultured Bacteroidaceae bacterium
CTCCTATGAGCACCTTGATCCTGAACATTAGCTTCGCTGAGCTCACCGCCAATTGACGGTTCGGTTCTGATCCAGACACTCTACTCTATGGACCGCCCCTAACTTTCTAAATTATCCTCAATTATTGCCCTAATAATTTCGCCTTCAGTGTAGTTGTCAGCCCTTATCATCTTAGGTACGATGCTTTCCTTACTCATACCCGGAACTGTATTAAGCTCAAGAAAAAATAATTGATTTCCTTTCAGGATATAATCCACTCTGATGAGTCCCTTGCAAGCTATAAGGTCATAAATTAGTGAAGATACTTCCTGGCATTTCTTTTGAATTTCTTCAGGAACTCTGGCCGGAACGATTTCGTCAGCCATTCCTACAGTATATTTGGCTTCAAAATCGAAAAATTCGTTTTTTGATACAATCTCTGTCACGGGAAATATATAATCCTTTTTCTTTGTTTTCAGTAAGCCACAGCTCAACTCAATTCCTTTTACAAATGACTCTATGATTACTTCTTTATCTTCTTTAAGTGCTTCGTAAATAGCAGTTTTTATCTGCTCAGCTTTCATAACCTTTGTAGTTCCGAAACTGGATCCGCCGTTATTAGGTTTTACAAAGCAGGGTAATCCGGCTTTTTTGAGGATCTCTTCTTCATCAATATCCTGACCTTTCTTATACAAAACCGCTTCGGGTGTCAGAATGTCAAAATTCCTAAGAAATAGCTTGCATGCGTACTTGTTGAATGTAAGTGCATTAACGAAAACCCCCGGAGTATTATACGAAATTTTTTGCATATCCAGGTAAGCCTGTAATTTCCCATCCTCTCCGGGTGTACCGTGTATTATGATAAAAGCAAAATTGAAAGCAATTTTATTTTCACCATCGGGCTTAATAGTAAAATCGTTGAGGTCAACAGGATGTTCTTTTTCATCATTGTCTGTATATGTCCAGTTATTTCCCTGGACCCGGATAGGGTAAATGTTATATGTTAAAGAACTTAACTCACCAACAATTTGCCTGGAACTTTTCTCGGAAATTATAAATTCTGAAGAATCACCTCCATATAAAACAGCTATATTATTTTTCATTTTTCCTGACATCAGATTAAAAATGCAAAGTTAATTAAGATTTTCTCTCCCCGAGGTGTATCTACGCCATCTTTCGAGAATTTCCGTCATATCAGCGGGCAGTTCCGAATCAAAAAGCATATCCTTTTTTGTCGAAGGATGCACGAAACCCAGTGTTTTTGCATGAAGTGCCTGCCTGGGAAGAATTTTAAAACAATTTTGAACAAATTGTCTGTATTTGGAAAAAGTGGTTCCCCTGAGTATTTTATCCCCGCCGTATTCGGGATCGTTAAATAAAGGATGTTTTATGTGCTGAAAATGTACCCTGATCTGATGAGTGCGCCCTGTTTCCAGCCTGCATTCCACAAGATTAACATAATCAAATCTTTCGAGTACTCTATAGTGTGTTACGGCCGTTTTTCCATTTTCCTCATCTTCGAACACGTACATTTTTTTTCGATCATTTGGATTTCTGCCTATGTTGCCCCTGATGGTACCTTCATCATGGTCCAGATTACCCCAAACTATAGCATGATAGGTTCTTTTTGATGTTTTATCATAGAACTGTTTCGCAAGTTTATTCATTGCGATCTCATTTTTTGCTACTACAAGTAATCCGGAAGTATTTTTATCGATTCTATGTACAAGGCCAGGCCTTTGTTCTCCACTGGAAAACAGTGGGTTATCGCGCAGGTGATACATAAGAGCATTAACAAGAGTTCCGGTATAGTTTCCATATCCGGGATGTACCACCATTCCGGGATCTTTGTTCACAATAAGAAGATCATCATCTTCGTATACTATCCGGATAGGAATGTTTTCAGGTATGATCTCGATTTCCCTGGGGGGATGTGGCAGGACAATGGAGATGGAATCTTCAGCTTTTACCTTGTAATTGGGCTTGACAGGTTCTTCATTAACGAGTATGTTCCCGGCCGAGGCTGCTGACTGGATGCGCGATCTTGAGGTATTTTCCAGTTTATTTACTAAGAATTTATCAATTCTGAGGCTCTTTTGTCCTTTATCTGCCTTAAAACGATAATGTTCAAATAATTCCTGGTTGTCTGAGTATTCCTCCTCCATAATTCCGGATTAATGCTGAATAATGATTTTTTTTGTGAATACTTCACTTCCGGATAAAAAAGAGGCTTTGAGAATATAGATCCCGTTTTCCAGATATTCAGTATTGATTTTCTCATTGGCACGAAGATAATTATGGTAAACCATTCTGCCTCCTAAATCGAATATCATTATCTTAGGTTCTTCAGCAATATTATCAGGGAAAGCTATTTGGATGTATTTATCGGCCGGATTTGGATATACATTTAATAATTCCTGGGTAAAAACCGGATCGGTATTGTCAGTTATGAGAGGTTTTCTGTTAATTACGGGCCTTAACATCAAGGAACCTTCTACTAATACTGATTGCAACCAGCTACCTCCTTTGGTGTAGAAAATATTTACTGAATTATCCCTGTTAAGGTCAAGGCCGACATTTGATAATTTATCCACGGTTTTGGTCCATCCAAGAAAAAAGGGACCTTCCACTTTAACAGCGCTATCTAGTTCATATCTTACGAACTCATTCAGAGGACTGTACTCAGGTCGTTCTCCCAATTGACTATAAATCAATTTCCCAGGTTTTCCGTTGTCCTCCTCCCATACATTCAGATAGAAATAATAATCCAGATTAATACTGTCAAGAACCTGATTAAAATACATATCCACAGCTCTTAGTGAATCTGCAATGAAAGAATTAAACGCGACTGCAACAGAAGCACCCTGCCCCCTGAGGCCATATCCCGCTTCTGCACTTCCATCATCATAGGCGTAATAATTGTTAAGGACCTGGGTATATTCCAGGGTGTCGTTGGGTTTGTAATCAAAAGCATCGGTTCGGAGCATTGTGCGGATAAGGAACAATGCGGAATCACCGGACTGGAAATCGAATGGATAGTCATATCCGAAACTGAAGTCGAATATTTCTCCGGCCGGGATATCATTTGCGGTGGGAGTGGGGCGGTAGGTAAAACCTTCATAGAGATCGGTTATTGTCAATGTTTTTGTGACATTCCTGCTGATAGTATCAAGGTTTGATATCTCTACTTCAATGGTCGCTTTCCTTTGGGTAAAATATGCAGCTTCAAAATGACTCCAGGGCATTGATGCATAATCCTTCAAAAATGAATTAAGGGGCTTTGTAAAGCTTACATCCCGCATAACTGTATCATCAATGCTCCGGTTGGCATCTAGCTTTACATAATCGATGTGCCAGTGATCTACATTAGAAAACAAGTCATCAAAGTCATCATTAGCCGGCAGACTGGCATAATTCAGGAAACGGAAACGGAATCCCTTCTGAAGGTATTTCTCATCTTCAATCCTAAGTATTACAAACGCAAATCTATCCATGAGGGTGTCGCCGGGTACTGCCCACACGCGATCCCAATCCTGAGAAACAGGATCCAGGAATTCCAGGCAAAGGGAGTCATTTCTATCCGGCATCTCACCCAGGCCTTTTGCCTGATAAAAGAAGCTAAGGTAAATATTGTCGGAAACCGGGTAATCCAGATTAACAGGGTGTGAAGTCAGATGATCAGCAATGTATGGAATTCTCCCCGCATTTTCATAATGTGCTCCTGTCGGGTCATAGGCATCCAGGGTAGCAACGCCTGCTGTTACCTGATCCAGGGTATATTTATTATTAATATAGGCCCTTTTATCCGACCATAATTCCGGATCGGGTTCAACAAAGCTATCTGAAAAATCATCAATAAAGGGCAGTTCGAGGGTATCGGTTTTACCTGCCTTTTTTATTGACGGTTTATAGTTTTTATAATATTCCCTTGCTATCGGATTTCCTCCAACAGGAATTATTACCTCCTGAGCTTTCAGAAAGAAAGGGATGCAAACAAGTAATATCGAACAATTAATTATTTTCATTAAAGAAATCTTCATACGAATCATCATCTTCCTCCATAATCTGTGTATCTAACACTGGCAGTTTTGTTGAATCAGCACTAAGCCAGATATCGACATTTTCCCCTAATTTGAGTCTGTTATTTTCTTCGAAGGGAGGTCTTTGCTTCCATATAAATGCACGGGATGAATCTTTTTCATTTTCAAAAGAATTATCATAGATAACAGCTCCAATATTAAGATATCTGTCTGCCAGGATTTCTTTGGCAAGCTCAGGATTCAGGCCGACTAGTTCAGGTACAGGGGTTGTTTCCTTGCTCAATCCCTGGCCTAATACCAGATCAATATCCGAACCCTTTTCAATGATCCTGCCCGGCTCAACAGCAGAGTCCTTATACTTTTGTTGGAGTACCACATTAACAGCTATATCCGGCTTATAGGAAATTTTGCCGAGGTTCAGGCCATATGTTTCCAGTACGGCTCTTGCCTGCCTTAATGATACTCCGGTTACTGCCGGCATGGTGACCTTTTCCGGGTTTACGGCATTCATTGTAAGGTATAATCTCCTATTTTCTTTAACTTTTGAACCAGGCCTGGGATTTTGTTTGGCAATTGTGCCCCGCGGAAGGTCGCGGTCGAAAACAGAATCTACAATTTCATATCTTAATGATTTGGAATCGGCGATAATATCAACTTCCTCAGTGCTTAATCCGCTAAGATCGGGAACTGTTATGGTATTTCCATGCCTTGTATATATCTTAAGCCATATAAATGCACCCGCTAACAGGAATACACCGATAAGAACGATGATTAAAAGATTTTTCAGGAATTCTTTGCTTATTAGGGTTTTAAGAAAATTCATAGTGAATCATTTGAATATGCACAAATATAATCAAATGCACATTAAGAACGGGAATATTCAATAAAAGGTATGCAGGTGTCAGGATTTTTTCAGGGGATTATTATCAACGAGTGTCTGTATCTTAATTTTTAAGGGAAAGCCCGGTTTTTGTAATTATGCTTGTTTCCTGGTAAACTTCATAATCAGTATTGATCTCCCAAAGATTGTTGTCTTTATTTTCCAGGATATTCTGTGCTGCAAAAATCCCCATTATGATGCTGTGATCCTGATTATTATATTTATAGGCTCCATACCTGCCGATTACATGTAAATTTTCTATTGAATCAAGATATTGTTCAACAGGGCTCAGAATTTTTTTATAATCTTTAAAATATACGGGATAGCAACGTGGGAGACGGATTACTTTTCCATCTCTTATTTCTTTTTCCTTAACAAAGCCGGCTGTGATCAGGTCATTTTTCGCCGTCCTTATCAATTCTTCAACCTCCATCTTCCATTCCTCATCCTCGAAATTTGCCCAGTATTCCAGACAAATGATGGTGTTTTCATCCTCCCCGTAAAGCTCGGGTAGCCAGTTTCTGAAATTGGTTATTCTTCTGGTATCCATCTCTTTTGAATGAATGTATAGCCACTGATCAGGAAACAGGTCGGTTCGATCTATTTTAAGATAAACAAGCATAGTATTCCTGAATTTCAATGAATTGGCAAGCTCTCTGATATTATTGGGAGTTTCAGAAAGGTTCCTTACCAGCAGTGACATAGGCATTGATGAGACTACATAATCATAATTAATTGTCTCTCCAGTCGTTAGGGTAATGGATTTGATTTTTTTTCCTGAGCTTTCCACCTTTTCGACTCCCGTATTCATGTGGACATTTCCACCATTTTCTTTTATTCTCTCAACCATCTTTTCATAAACCCAGCCGGTACCTTTGAGAGGATATGCAAATTGATCGACCAGTGTTTTATGTTTGTTTTTTTTGCCCTGAAAGAAGGCATTTTTTATTGCTTCGAACAGGGATAGTTTTTTTATTCTCTGTGAGGCAAAATCTGAGTCAAGCTGATCGCAGGAGATGCCCCATAACTTTTCACTATAGGTTTTAAAAAAAATCTGGTACAAACGTTTTCCGAATCTTTTTATAACCCAGCTTTCAAAGGTATTTGTGTCTTTTACAGGGAAAAGCCTCTGCCACATATAGCTGATGACACATCGTGCAGCTTCAAAAAACCCGAGTCCGCGAAAGGCATTCCCGGGTTTTAAAGGATAATCAAAAAAATTGTTTTTATAAAATATTCTTGTCTGCCGGTTTACTATATCATATTTATCTTCAACCACTTCGAGCCATAAACGATTTACGCGCGGGTCCTGGCTGAAAAATCTGTGGGGTCAGAGATCGACGATCTGATCCCACAGCTGAATAGATTTCGAGAGGCCTCCTACCCTTGAAGATATTTCATAAAGATCAAGCTGACTTACTTTGCCCTCAGGTATAGCTTTTGATAATTCATAGGCAGCTGTTATACCAGCCGGACCTGCTCCAATAATTGCAATTTTCACGATCAGTCAAATTTTAGTTTTTCCAGTTGTTGATAGTATGAATTTATTTCATAAATAATATACAAGAATCTTGTTTGAAGTATTCATCCGTTGGGAATAATTGCAGCTAAAAGTAATAAAATAAAAAAACCGATTTGCTATACGGGCTTTATTCTGTATGCAGAGAAAAATATAATCACAATGAATTGACATAATTCAGTACCTGTTGAGCCTGGTCCGTATCCCCGCTTTTTTCCAGTATTGTTGCAATAAGATAATAGGATCTCTTATGTCTTGGATTAGTGTCAATTGCCTGGTTCAGGTAATTCATTGCCATGTTATCATCTCCTTTTAAAAAAAATGCAAGACCAAGGTTGTAATATCCATCGGAGAATTTATGATTGATACTTAATAGTTTGGCAAGAATATTAATAGCCTGGTCAATCAAAGACTGGTTCTGATTCATGTCACCTTCGCTAATATAGGAAAAAGCCATTAAATTCAATGCTTTATCATAATCAGGATAAATTTCGAGTAAAGATCCCAGTGTATTTCTTGCCTTATCATACTCCCGAACTATTATAAACCCCCTTGCCAGCGAAAGTAAGGCTATTTCGTTATTTGGGTTATATTTAACTGCTTCTTCAAGAAGATTTAAGCCATGGTTTATTCTGTTCATATCTTCTGAAGACAGGCCCTTATTTAATTCTTGCATGCCTAGAAAATCCTTTCGATTTTTCCGTTTTACAATAGCACAGACAGTTACTCCATCCACTTTAATTTCGTGAACAGTGTTTTTGGGAGGCCAGATTCCTCGCCTTATCTGAAAAGGATCATTTGATAGATGCTGAAAATGTAGCCCAGGGCAAAGGGGACATCGAGGGGATTATTCATTGCATGTCCCATAAAACGCGGAAAAAAGAACATGAAGATCAGAGTAATAAAACCTGCAAAACTACCTGCAAGGTACCGAATAAGGATACCCGTGGCGATAATGGCAAGAGCCCCTGCTATCCCGTTAAGTACATGCCTTGTTTCATAAATTTTCTCTATGTTGAAAGATTTAATAAAGAGATATGCGAACAGGTCGAAAGACTGACCATAGTAATTCAATTTATGTTTTGGATCATTTATTGCCAGGGTATCAGCACCATTGGTCTTAAAATAATCATAAACTTTTACTGCATGCAGATGGTGCTTTTCTTCATCCCCCGATATTGCTGCATTATAGCTTAATACCGGAAGAAGAAAAAGTATAAATACGGCGGTAATAAAAAAAACCATTCTCCAAATGGGCTTTTCTCTGTGGGGCTTGAATCCAGTACCTTCTTTTTGTTCTTTCAGGGCCAGTTTAAAATTCCAGTATAGCGATCGTTTTGCAAAGAAATCAGGTAGATTTTCAGGAAAACCGATTTCCTTGTAAGAAAATGGATCTTCATCTTTTAAAAGAATGTCTGATTGTTGCGCATTAAGTCTGTTCAGGTACCATTCTATTTGATTTTTAAAGGATTTCTTTTTACTGAAAACCAGACCGGAAAGGTATTTGGCAATGTCTCTGCCGAGTACCAACACTATAGGAGGATTCAATGTTTTGTCCTGAAAAAACAGTCTGGAAAATGCTTCTCTTACCGGATAATTTTCTTTTTTTAAAGAAAAGAAGTTATTCAAATTTATATTTTTTGCAAGTCTGTCGACAGGAAGGAAAATAACATGATCATTATCTTCCTTATAAAATGGGAGAGAGCCGTTTTTTATTTCGATCCCGGTTATAAGATCTGAGGTTAAGCTGTATTGGGAATTCTTCAGGTAATAAAATTCAGAATGATCTTTTAGCTCTTTCTTCAATTGTTTTATGGAATCTTCGAGTATAGTGGGAGTCTTCTCATTTCCTCTTCCATAAAAAATGAAACTGATATTCCGGATCGTTTTGTCTGTATTACCGGCAATTTTTCGCTGATTTTTTGATGCCATTCCCGGGGATTATTATTAGAATTTCATAAAGATATAAAAACTATGATTTTCAAACCCCTTTAAATACAAAAAGAGGGTAATCCTTTTAGGAATACCCTCTGATATTAAAGATGTATATTTTTAACCTTTGTGTTTAGCTTCGCTTGAAACAGAGAGTTTTTTTCTTCCCTTAGCCCTTCTTGCAGTGATAACTTTTCTTCCGTTAGCAGTAGACATTCTTTCTCTGAATCCGTGCTTATTTTTTCTCTTACGGTTTGAAGGTTGAAATGTTCTTTTCATCGTTTCTATATTCTTTTACTACGTTTCGTTTTTTCTTTCAGGACTGCAAAAATAATTCTTTTTAATATTAATACAAATAAAAACAGAAAAATAAGTCAGGATTCGCAGGATAAATTACAGGATAAAGGATTTTGCACAAAAACATTCGCTTCAAAATAGGGGTTATTTTGCCCGGGCTGGGTTTTGTATACAGCGAAAAATCATTTAATTTTGAGGTATATAATCTTTTTTGTTGTAAAGAACTCCTCGTCAAACACGTCTGAAAGGGAGTAAACAACTGTATTTTTTCTAAATTTCCGGATCTCTTCTTCGAAATCTCCCCCCTTCAGGTATATGATACCATTTGGAAAATTAGATTTTTGTCCGGGTTTGACCATATTTTTAAAGCGGTTTGCAAAATCATCAAAATTCGTTACTGCTCTGCTGACGATGAAATCGAAGTGTGATTTGATGTTTTCTGCCCTTTCATGGATAGCATTGCAGTTTTTGAGACCTGTTTTATCAATAATATCCTTTACCACTTTGATCTTTTTACCGGTGGAATCCACCAGTAAAAATTCTGATTCGGGAAATATTATAGCTAGCGGAATGCCCGGAAAACCGCCACCTGTACCCACATCCATGATACTAAGAGGGTGGCGGAATGAAAAGAATTTGCCTATGCTCATAGAGTAAAGAACATGTCGTTCATAAAGTTGAGAAATATCTTTCCTGGAAATAAGATTTATTTTTTGATTCCAGTCATTGTAAAGATTTTCCAGCTTTGCCAGCCTGTCATATTGTATGGAAGAAAGATCGGGAAAATACTTATGGATGATTTCCATGCATTTATATTTTCTCGGTAGTATTTTTCAGGATGTTAAAAAGAAGTTCTCGTGCACGAAATAGTTGCGCTTTTACTGTCCCAATGGGTAATTCGAGTTCCTGAGAAATCTCTTCATATGAAAATTCTTTAAAGTATCGTAATTCAACCAGCTTACGGTATCGCGGCTTCAGTTTTCCTACTATTTCTCTCATCAGCTTTACTTTTTGCTGATTCATCATATTTTCTTCCGGATCCAGGGAGTCGGACTGAATAGAAGAGGAGGGACTGGCATAATCTTCCTCATCCATGGAATGGTCGAGAGATATTGTATTTCCTCTCTTTTTCCTGATAAAGTCGATACAATTGTTGGTGGCTATCTTAAAGAGCCATGTGCTAAAAGCAAAGTTTGGGGTATATTGTCCAATGTTCTTAAACGCTTTACCGAATGCTTCTATTGTCAGGTCTTCAGCATCACTGGGATTATTGACCATTTTAAGCAGCATAAAATAAATTGCATCCCTGTATCTACCCATTAATTCTGCATAGGCTTTTTGATCTCCATTTTTGGCTAGTTCTACAAGCCTGAAATCTATTTGTGCTTTTTCCGACAGGTTGGTATTTATTGCCATCTGCTTCTTTTTCTTTCTATAAGATTAGTAAAATGTAAGTAACTGTATATTAATGGAATAAGCATCTCCATTAATATAGATGGTAAAAATAAGAATTTTTCATTGAAACCTCTAAATACAAGTATATTAATAATAGCTTTAATAATCAGATTAAGGATATAAACACCTGCAAGATAAAGGGGGTATTCATAGCTGAACAGAAGTGCGACAAAGCTCAGGATAAGCAATACCCTGCTGAGATAATCGATTCCCAGCATCCATTTAACAGATTGTTGATAAAATTTTGCAGTGGTTAAATGTCTCTTCTTTTGTCTTAGCCAGTTTCCGAATTTATTTTCCGGCTCGGAATAAGTAAAGCTTTCCGGATAGTTTTCGATGCAGGTGTTATCTTTATTACTTATTTCGCTGATAAGCAGATCGTCATCGCCCGACTGAAGTTCCAGATGAGAGGCAAATCCACGGTTTTTAAAAAACAGCTCTTTTTTATAGGAAAGGTTTCTTCCCACTCCCATGTAGGGTTTCCCTGCTCTTGCCATACTGATATACTGCATAGCTATAAAAGCAGTTTCATAGCGAATAAGCAAATTAAGAAAGCCTTTCTTTTTCTTATAGAGGCCGACTCCGAGCACAATTTCCTTTTTATTTTTATAATTTCTTGCCATGTAGTGGATCCAGTTATTTCCATTTGGCTGACAGTCTGCGTCGGACAGAAGAAGGATATCGTGTTTGGCAGATTTTATCCCGATGGTAAGTGCGAGCTTTTTACCATGGGTAAATTTCCGGTCTTTTTTTATTGTGCATATTTTAAGCTGTTTATGCTTCAGAGCCAATGCGTCAAGAATCTCAGCTGTATCATCTTCCGAACAATCATTCACCACGATAATCTCGAAATCGGGATAATCCTGTTCAAGGAATGAAGGGAGATTTTTTCTGAGGTTTTTAGCTTCATTACGTGCACAAATGATAACAGAAACGGGGTGTTTTTTTTCCTTACTCAGGTTAAGAGGAGGAGTTTTTTTTATCGCCTTGCGGAAAATAAATAGATAATATATCATCTGCACGAAGAATGCGAAAATAAATACTATCAGTAAAATACTGGTAATTAAATCTATGTCGTTGATAAGGAAGTACAATTCTCTCATTTGAATTAAATGCCAATATTAGAAAAGATTTTTCCTTTTAACAAAAGCATTTTTGTTAATAATTTTCAGACCGCTTATCTTCCATAACCCATCCAAACATATTTACTATATTTGCGGCGGCAAATCATGAAATTTACACTTCAGCATACAGATAAATCTTCTTCCGCCCGGGCAGGCAGAATTGATACTGATCACGGATCATTTGAAACACCTGTTTTCATGCCTGTTGGAACTGCTGGTACTGTTAAAGGCGTTCATCAGCGTGAGCTGAGTGAAGACATTAATGCTCCCATTATCCTGGGAAATACCTATCACCTGAATCTTCGTCCGGGAATTGATGTGCTTAAGAAGGCCGGCGGATTACATTCCTTTATTAATTGGGACAGGGCCATACTTACCGATAGTGGAGGTTACCAGGTTTTTTCACTGGCCGGGATCCGGAAGATCAAAGAGGAAGGCGCTTTTTTTCAATCGCACATCGATGGATCAAAACACAAGTTTACACCTGAAAATATTGTTGATATTCAGAGAGTCATAGGTTCGGATATTATGATGGCCCTTGATGAGTGTACGCCCTATCCCTGCGACTATAAATATGCTGCGAGTTCCATGGGGCTAACTCACCGCTGGCTCGACAGAGGTGTTGAGCAATATCGTAAAACCGAATCGCCTTATTCCCATTATCAGTCGTATTTCCCGATAGTTCAGGGCAGTGTTTATGAAGATCTTCGTAAAAGATCGGCCGAATTTGTTGCTTCAAAAGAAATGGATGGCAATGCAATCGGTGGGTTGTCTGTAGGAGAGCCTGCGGAAGAGATGTATAAAATGACGGAAATTGTTTGCTCTATACTACCTAAGGAGAAAACCCGTTATCTTATGGGTGTGGGAACTCCTGTAAACATACTTGAATCTATTGCCCTTGGAGTGGATATGTTCGATTGTGTAATGCCTACCCGGAATGGACGCAATGGAATGATATTTACCAGTGAAGGTATTATAAATATAAGGAATGCAAAGTGGAGAGATGATTTTAGCCCTCTTGATCAGGATACGGATATATTTGCAAGTAAACAATATAGTAAGGCATATTTACGTCATTTAGTCATATCGAATGAAATGCTGGGAGCACAAATCGCCAGCCTTCACAATTTATATTTTTACCTATGGTTGGTGAGGGAGGCCAGGGAAAAAATTATAAGCGGAGAATTCAGTTCATGGAAAAGCGCAATGGTAAAAAAATTGTCAGTAAGATTGTAAAGGCTAGTGGTCTTAAAATTATTGACTTGTATATTATCAGGAAATTCCTCGGGACGTTTTTCTTTTCCATCCTGATTATTCTTTCTATTGCCGTTGTTTTTGATTTTTCGGAAAAAATAGATGATTTTATAGAAAATGGAGCGCCTTTCAGAGAGGTGATTTTCGATTATTATATGAATTTCGTTCCCTATTTTGCTGTTTTGTTCAGTTCACTGTTCACTTTTATTTCAGTGATATTTTTCACCTCAAAGATGGCTTATAATACTGAGATTATTGCCATCTTAAGCAATGGGGTAAGTTTTAAGCGATTATTGCGTCCTTACATGTTGTCGGCTACCATTATAGCACTTTTCGCTTTTGTGATGTCTAATTTTGTCATTCCTAATTCAAATAAAATCAAACTGGATTTTGAAGAAAAATATATACATAACCGTCCGGTTAGTTTTGACAGGAAAAACATCCATCGGCAGATCCGGCCGGGTATCTTTGTTTATATGGAAAGTTACAGCAATATTAGCCTTACAGGTTATAACTTTTCTTTAGAGGAATTTGAAGAGGGTGAACTGAAATCCAAATTAATGGCTGATCAGATTCATTGGGATTCTACAAAAAACAAGTGGACAATACGGCGTTATTACATCAGGGATATTGAAGGTCTGAAGGAGAATATTATCACAGGAAATAAGATTGATACAACCCTGAACATGCATCCTGAAGATTTTTCGAGGAGGCCTAATGTAGTGGAATCTATGACCATTAAAGAGTTAAATGACTTCATCGAGGAATCGAGGATGCAGGGAGAAGTAAACATTACCGCTTATCTGATCGAAAAGTACAGGAGATTTGCATTTCCCTTTTCCACCTTTATCCTTACCATAATTGGTGTAGCGGTATCTTCAAAAAAGGTGAGGGGTGGTATAGGAGCTCAATTGGGAGCCGGACTTCTGATTAGTTTCAGTTATATATTGTTTATGCAATTTTCTTCACAGTTTTCCATTGGCGGAAGTATACCCCCACTTTTTGCGGTATGGTTGCCCAATGTAATATTTGCCTTCGTAGCTTTATTTCTTTATAAATTGGCGCCAAAGTAAAAAACTGTTTTTTTAATAAGCATTGGGGCGGAACCAAAACCGAAATAAAATTTTAAATGAAAAGGAGTACAGTGTAAGGTATTGATATTTAAACATTAAGCCCAGGAATCGAAAAGAAAAATGATATTTGTTCTTTGTTAAATTAAAGGGATTTATTAATGTTGTAGTCCCTAAAATTCAAAAAGTAACTGGTAAATTCATTGATTTTCAATAAAATAAACATGAAATGGCAGCAAGTAAGAAAATACTCGAGTTAAAAAAACGCCGGGAAAGAGTTTTGCAGGGTGGTGGTGAAAAAGCAATCCAGAAGCAGACCGCTATGGGAAAACTGACCGCTCGTGAGCGGATTCTCTCAATAGTAGATAAGAATTCCTTTAATGAATACGATCTTTTTGTAGAACACGATGCCCGCGACTTTGATATGGACAAAAAGATCTTGCACGGCGATGGTGTTATAATAGGTACCGGAACGGTTAATGGAAAACCCATTTGTATTTTCGCCCAGGATTTTACTGTGGCAGGAGGTTCATTAGGCTGGATGCATGCCAGGAAGATTACAAAAATAATGGATCATTCTTTAAAAATGAGGATGCCTTTGATAGGGATAAATGATTCAGGTGGTGCAAGAATTCAGGAAGGTGTAAATTCACTGGCGGGTTATGGTGAAATATTTTTTCGTAATACTCTCGCTTCGGGTGTTATTCCTCAGATATCGGTGATTTTGGGACCATGTGCCGGTGGAGCAGTATATTCACCAGCACTTACAGATTTTGTTTTTGTTGTGGATAAGATATCCAAAATGTTTATCACAGGTCCTGAGGTTATCAAGACCGTTTTGGGAGAAGAAATTTCCATGGAAGATCTCGGAGGGGCAAAAGTTCACAGTGAAATTACCGGTAATGCTCATTTCTACGCTGAAAGTGAAGAAGAATGTTTCCAGCAGATAAAAAAATTGCTGATGTTCATCCCATGGAGCAATTCTGAGAAATCTATCAGAACGGAAATAAAACCGCCGAAAAAGAAATACAACATAACGAATATCGTACCTGAGGACCCCAGACAGCCTTATGATGTCAGAAATGTAGTTAAGGCTCTTGTAGATGATTCCGACTTCCTTGAGGTACAGGAGTTATGGGCTCAGAATATAGTGATCGGATTTGGCAGGATCGGAGGTGAGACCACAGGTTTTGTCTGTAATCAGCCATTAGTGCTTGCCGGTGTGCTTGATGTGGACTCATCAGATAAGGCAGGACGTTTTATTCGTTTTTGTGATGCATTCAATATTCCTATTGTGACGCTTGTCGACCTTCCAGGCTATTTGCCTGGCGTTGATCAGGAACATGCCGGTGTAATAAGACACGGAGCAAAGATTCTCTATGCTTATTCAGAGGCAACAGTTCCCAAAATCACGGTAATCCTTAGAAAAGCCTACGGCGGAGGGTATATAGCCATGAATTCCAGGCATTTGCGTGCAGATTTCGTTTTTGCATGGCCCGGGGCGGAAATAGCAGTTATGGGTCCCGAAGGTGCGGCAAATATCATTTTCAGGAAAGAAATTTCAGCTGCTCCTGATCCCGATAAAATGAGAGCCATAAAGGTGAAGGAATATAAAGAAAAGTTTGCTAATCCTTATGTGGCAGCTGCGAAAGGACATATTGATGCAGTAATCGAACCCGAAGAAACCCGTAAGCTTGTTGAGCATTCCATTGAGGTTTCAAGCAGAAAAGGAATTTCCATGCCAAACAAGAAACACGGCATTCCACCATTTTAATGAAGGATTATGGCAATAAAAAAAAGAAAAAATCCGGAGAGTCCTAATGGCGATAAGGTAAAATTTAATTATCTGGTTATTAATGGTACAAGGTACAGGACTCTGCTTAATAAGAAATTCATCAATCGGAAGAAATGGGAATATCCCGATCTCTCGAAAGTTTATACTTATATACCAGGTACTATCATTGATGTGTTGGTAAAAGAAGGTGATGTCATTAGTGAAAACGATCCTCTGATTATTCTTGAGGCGATGAAAATGAGAAATGTGATTACTTCCCATGCAGGTGGAAAGATCGCCAAACTAAATGTTAAGGAGGGAGAGAGAATACCCAAAGGACATTTGATTATTCAGATGGAGATTGTCGAGTGATATTTTCCGGTTGCAAAGCTTGCGACCGCGGTCACGCCTGTCCGCGGTACTCCCGGAAATAACGCTTAAATATGAGATCCCTCGGCTATTTCCCGAAAGCTTTCGGGACGGGATCAGTTCGGCTAAATGATTTTGAAAACCAAAATCATAGTCTCACTGACATTATGGACAGACTCTAATTAGGAAAAATAGTCAGCATATATTACTTGTTCCTCAAGTCTAGAATTGAAACAGGGCTTCTTGTCAAAAATACCGTACAGAGCTGAACCGCTTCCTGACATTGATGCATACAGGGCACCGGAATCATAAAAAGCTTCTTTCATTTTTTTTAATTCAGGGTAATCCTTAAAAAGTGTTTCTTCGAAATCATTTTTTATCTGGTTTTTCCAGTAGTCCATATCTTTTTTTAGCAAATCTTCCAGAGGAAGGGTTTCTTTTTCGGGTTTAATCCCTGCATAAGCCTCGGCTGTTGATATTGAGAAGCCCGGGAAAGCGATAGTAAGAAACATGCCTTTAAGACTGGTTTCAAAGGGATGGATCTTATCTCCGGTTCCTGTAATAATTGCCGGTTGGTTACGTATAAAAAAACTGCAGTCACTTCCAATCAGAGAGATCATTTTTTCTCTTGCGCATTCGGTCATTTCAAGTTTAAAGAATTCATTCAGCATGTTTAGAAAAAATGCAGCATCCGCCGATCCGCCTCCAAGTCCGGCTCCGGCAGGAATTATTTTATGCAGATGAATATGTAGAGGAGGAATGGTATATTCTTCTCTTAAGAGTTTGAGTACTTTCCAAAGCAGGTTCTCCTCGTTATTGCCAGGTATGCTTATGCCGGTCAGGTAGAGAATGTCCTTTTTGGATGGAATAAACTCAAGAATATCACAAAAGCCCGTAGGTATCATCAAACTTTTAAGAGTGTGATATCCGGAGGGCAATTTGCCGGTAACTCTAAGCCCTATGTTGATTTTGGCATTGGGAAAAGCGATCATCTTGATTATTTGAAGTTTTTTGTTAACAATTGTTAATGATAAAATTTTTCTTCCTGTTAAAAAAGAAAAGCTCCTCCTTTTTTACTGGACATTATATTATGACTATTTTTGAACAAAATTAAATTGTATGGCCCAGAAGAAGACAGGAAGAATAACAGCTACTGAAAAATTGAATATGGAATATGGTCGCATGCCCCCACAGGCCATTGATTTGGAGGAAGCGGTACTCGGAGCGATTATGATTGAAAGGGATGCAGTTATAGCTGTTCTCGATATACTTAAGCCGGAAAGTTTCTACAAAGAAAGCCATCAGAAACTTTACCGTGCTATAGTTGATATATCCATGGCCGAAAAGCCGATCGATATTCTTACTGTGACCGAAGAGCTCAAAAAAACGGGAGAACTTGAAGATGTCGGCGGGGCTGCATATATAACCCAGCTAACCGGACGAGTGGCTTCAGCTGCTCACCTTGAATTTCATGCCCGCATTGTAGCTCAGAAGTATATCCAGCGTGAGCTGATACGGGTTACTTCGGAAATTCAGGGCAAAGCCTTTGATGAAAGCATAGATGTTGACGAACTCCTGGACTTTTCAGAGCAGCAGCTTTTCGAGATCGCCGAAGGAAACATTAAAAAAGAAACATCAAAGATCAATAGTCTTATTAAACAGGCTATTGAGCAAATTGAAGAAGCAGCAAAAAGAGAAGACAGCCTGAGTGGGGTTCCTTCCGGTTTTTCGCGCCTTGACCGGATGACTTCCGGATGGCAGCCTTCCGACCTGGTTATCGTTGCCGCTAGACCATCGATGGGTAAAACAGCCTTTGTATTATCCATGGCAAGGAACATGGCAGTCGAACACAAAAGGCCTGTTGCGGTTTTTTCTTTGGAGATGTCATCTGTTCAGCTGGTAAACAGGCTTATTGTGGCAGAAACTTCGCTTCCTTCAGAAAGAATCCGGAATGGCCGTCTTGAAAGATGGGAGTGGGAACAACTGGATTATAAAATTAAGAGTCTTGTTGAAGCCCCTATTTTTATTGACGACACCCCTGCAATTTCTATTTTTGAGCTTAGGGCAAAATGCCGCAGACTGAAAAACCTATATGACATACAAATTATTATTGTAGACTATTTGCAGCTAATGACCGGACCTCCGGAAACAAAAGGAAACCGAGAACAGGAAGTATCTACTATCTCGCGTTCGCTGAAAGGAATTGCCAAAGAGCTGAATGTTCCGATCATAGCTCTGTCGCAGCTTAACAGGAGTGTTGAGACCAGGACAGGTTCCAAACGCCCCCAGCTTTCCGACCTGCGTGAGTCGGGTGCCATTGAACAGGATGCAGATCTTGTTCTTTTTATTCACAGGCCGGAAAAATACGGTATGGATGTAGATGAAGAAGGAAATTCTGTCAGAGGACTCGCAGAGATTATTGTTGCAAAGCACAGGAATGGCGCAATTGGTGATGTTCATCTTAAGTTTAGGGAGGAATTTGCTAAATTCTCCGATCTGGAAGAGGTCGAACCCATACTGGATGATGATTCAGCATCGCTCACACTGAGTTCCAAGATGAACGAGGACGATAAGAGAGATGATGATCTGAATCTTTCAGGGAATACCGGATTCGAGGAAAATCCCTTTTAATCTGTCTTAATACCTGAACCAATTAATATCTGAAAGAAAACCTATTGATATCGGGCAAACGGAAGAAAGCTTTCAATATGTAAGTCACCCAAAATTAAAAAACTCTTTTTAGTCCCCGGCAAATAGTTTGCGATAAACAAAAAAAACTGGAGATTTGAATGCTTAGATATCAGAGAATTTTTTTCAGCTCAGACAGATCGGAGATTGTGAAAGTGGAAGGGACAACCTGTTCCATATTGTCGGGATTGAACAGAACCGTATCCATTCCATAGTTATTTGCACCGGTAATATCCACAAGCTGATCATCACCAATCATAAGACATTCTTCTTTTTTCGCATTTACTGAACTTACTGCCCAGTGAAAAATTCTGGAATGAGGCTTATTATAGCCAATAGTTTCAGAGGTAAATATTTCAATAAAATATTTTCTGAGATCACATTTATTCAGCTTCTTAAATTGCGTCTCTTTAAAGCCGTTGGTAAGTATATAAAGTTTATATGAGGGTTGAAGATAACGCAGGATTTCATGTGTGTTGGGAAACAATACCGTCTTTAAGGTACTGATACGCAAATATTCATTACCAATTTGTTCAGAGAGTTCAGTGTCTTTCAATTTTTTTTCTTTCAGACTTAGCTCGAATCTTTTGTTTCTGAGAATGGCCTTGGTCAGATTTCCCCTTCGATACTGATCCCATAGTCGTTCGTTATGTTTATGGTAAATGTCGAGAAATTCACCGGGATCAGTGAAGTGACTGATTAAATTGAACTTATGGAAGATATCGGTTAGTGCTTCCCTGGAATTGGAGTTAAAATCCCATAAGGTGCGGTCGAGATCAAAATATATATGCCGGTATTTTGTCATAGGGCGAAAATATCCAAAAAACTTCGG
Source organism: uncultured Bacteroidaceae bacterium (assembly GCA_964426915.1). Lineage (GTDB taxonomy): Bacteria > Bacteroidota > Bacteroidia > Bacteroidales > CAYRTD01. The sequence continues at coordinate 19,214 of CAYRTD010000070.1, forward strand.
ATATAAAATTCAGGTTATTGCGGATTAAGGTGAAACAGACTCTCGACTTTATGGACAGACTCTAAATAGCAATATGCAGAAAACTGTAAGGTAGAAATATGTATTATGGTAGAAGGTATAAAGGCGAAAATAAAATGAAAATTCTTTATTAACCACCGGTGGTATTGGCCGGGAGATCATAAAACTAATTACAGGCGTAAATGTTCCACATTTTCGGGTAATTCATCCACTCTTCAAGGATGAGTTCATTTTCAGTAAAGCTTTCCTGTTGAAACCACTTATAATCGATCATCCAGTGTTCTATTTCCATATCCTCTTCCAAGAGAAGATCATTCTTTTCTTCAATCCTCTTTGTTGTCTTATGCGTGGATGGGGATATAGAATCAATTCTTTCAGCCCATTTTTCAAGGTTTATCATCCATTCTTCGAGCTGAATCTCTTCTTCGTAGAAGGCCTTTTTTTCACCGGAACTATTAAGAGCATTAATTATTTGATTTTTGCTTCCGAAAATATTTTCCGTATAATTTTTTGAGTTGAATGATTTAAGAGAATTTTGTGCGAAAACTCCAGGACTGATCATCAAAGCAATTAGGATGATAATCATTCTGCCTGTAATCGTGCCGGTGTTTAAGTTTTGTGTCTTCATGGTGTTTTTTACTATTTTTCTGGGAATTCATATTACACGTTATGTGCCAAATTTATTAAATATCAGTAATACAGTATCATACATTCAAAATCCCAGTTTGTAAAAATTGGTTAAAATTGAACGCTTTCGTAACAGGGGGTGTCCGGAAATGAACAATAAAAGATAACCACGTCTTTTATTTCATTTGACTCATATTTTATTTAGTGTCCGCCAATTGGCGGTGAGCTCAGCGAAGCTAATGTTCAGGATCAAGGTGCTCATAGGAG
>CAYRTD010000071.1:0-20061 GCA_964426915.1 uncultured Bacteroidaceae bacterium
AATCCCGGTGAGTTCAGAATTCCTCTTGGAGTTCCGGAGGTTCTTGCCGAAGGTAAAGACATAACCCTGGTAACCTATGGGAGTTGTGTGAGAATAGCTCAATCGGCCATCAGGCAATTAACCGATTTTGGTATCAGTGTAGAGCTTATTGATGTGCAGACATTACTTCCATTTGATATTAATCACAGAATTGTCGAATCGATTAAAAAAACCAACAGGGTAGTGTTTTTCGATGAAGACGTACCCGGAGGAGCAACCGCATTCATGATGCAGAAAGTACTTGAAGAGCAAAAAGCATTTTATTATCTTGACTCGGAACCCAGAACACTATCGGCCCGTGAGCACAGGCCTGCTTATGGTTCTGATGGTGATTATTTTTCTAATCCGAATCCCGAGGATGTTTTTGAAACTGTGTATAATATAATGCATGAGTCCGATCCGGGGAAGTATCCGAAAATATACTAAATAGAGTCTGTCCATAATGTCAGTGAGACTATGATTTTGATTTTCAAAATCATTTAGTCGAACTGATCCCGAGCAATAGCGAGGGATCCCATAATATTAAGTGGCTACCTGCGCCTTGATCTCGAACATTATGATCCAGACTCTCGACTCTATTGACAGGCACCAAATAGTGTCTGTCTAAATATCCTTTCGGTTTTGTTCAAATGTTCTCTTTTCTTTTATCTCCCCCGGTTTATAGCGCCTGATCTTATAGTTTATACTTGCAATGAATATGGCGACAAATGGATTAATAATATTGAAGAACGCGTAAGGGAGATATGAGAGAGTCGGAACTCCAAGCACTCTGGATTGGGTTGCTCCACAGGTATTCCAGGGTATCAATACACTGGTTATGGTTCCTCCGTCTTCGAGTGTACGGCTGAGGACTTCAGGCTTAAGCCCTCTTTTACGATAAGTGTCGGCAAACATCCTGCCCGGTACAACAATGGCAATATATTGATCGGAAGCCGTAATATTGAAAAATATACTCGTGGCAATTGTGGTGGCTACGAGAGAGCCTGTAGATTTTGCCCACTTGATAACCGATGAGGTGATTTTAACCAGTAATCCTGCAGATTCCATTGTGCCCCCAAATATCATGGCAGAAATGATCAGCCAAATGGTATTCAGCATACCTGCCATTCCTGTTGAACTGAGAAGTTCATTTACGATGGCATTACTAGTAGTAATACTGACTTCACCATAAATTGCCTGCATGATCGAAATGTAAACTGTTTGGAAAAAACCCGAGGTGGTTCCTGCCACTTCATAGAGAAGATGAGGCTGAAAAATAATGGCAAAAAGCCCCCCCGCCAGACTCCCTGCCAGAATTGAGGGTAGGGGAGGGATCTTTAATATAATTATGGTGATTAGAAAAGCCGGAACCAGAAATAGCCATCCATTAATATTGAACTTGTTATCAATAGCATTCAAAACCCCTGAAATATCGGTAGAAGCGGACCCGAAATCATAGGTGAAACCCATAATAAAAAAAATTATGAGGGTAATGATGATGCTTGGTACCGTGGTAATGGTCATGTACCTGATATGGGTAAATAAGTCGGTACCAGCCATTGCCGGAGCAAGGTTCGTTGTATCTGACAGAGGGGACATTTTATCTCCGAAATAAGCCCCGGAAATTACAGCACCGCCAATAATTCCCTCATCCAGACCCAGTGTCTTTCCAATCCCGACAAGAGCGATACCAATGGTGGCAATTGTTGACCAGGAGCTACCTGTTGCCAGTGCTACAATAGCACTGATAATTACACTTGCAAAAAGAAATATTGAAGGATGAAAAATTTTTAAACCATAATAGATCATCGCCGGAACAACACCGCTTAACATCCAGGTTCCTGCCAGAGCTCCGATAAGTAAAAGGATCAGTATAGAAGGCATTGCAGAGGAGATAGACTTTACGATCCGGGTTCTTATATACGACCAGCTGTTACCGAGGTAAATTGCGATAATTCCTGCAACAGCTGAGGAAAGTATTAAAGCTACCTGGTTAGCACCATCAAGTGTATGGTCTCCGAAATATAAAACATTGAAAATTAAAAATGAAATAAGAAAAAAAATTGGTATAAATGCCTGTAAGAGATTTGGCTCCCGCCCTTTATGCTCCATTATTATTAATTTTCAGAGCAGAAAGATAATTAAATAATTTCAGCTGTTGAAATCAATGTTTTTTTTGACGTCGGCCTAATCAAGTATATCTTAATTGCTGTACTGGGCTATATGATACATAAAACATGAATTTTAAGCAACCTTAATAGTTACCCTGAATTAAGTAATATAAATATTAATGTATCCATACTATATTAATATGTGACAAAAAACTAATTTTCATTTTTTTACAGGTACGACAATTTCAGAACATCTGCATAGTGGCGAAATATTTAAATTAGAATACTATATCGTATAGCTCCGGCACCTGGCATATGCCCATATCCTGCCACATGAAGAAAAAAGGCTGGAAAATGTTAAATAATGTGTTATTTAACATAAAACTTGGGTGATGTTTTATATTTTTGTATTTAATAACTTATCTTGTGAAAAGTTAGTAATACCTGTAAAAAATGGACTTAAATATTGATTTTTTCAAGGTAAAAAATGATAAAAAGGCTGAAAGAGGCAGGGTACTAATTTCAGAGCCTTTTCTTACTGATACTTATTTTAAGCGATCGGTTGTATTTCTAACCGAGCATCAGGATGAGGGATCGGTTGGGTTTGTATTGAATAAACCAATTGAAATGCAATTACATGATGTCCTTCAGGATTTTCCAAAAATAGATGCTGGTGTTTCCATAGGGGGGCCTGTAAGTACTAACACTGTACATTATATTCATACCCTGGGGGATAAGTTACCAGATTCTGTACATGTAATAGATAAGCTCTGGTGGGGCGGTAATTTTGAGGTTCTTAAGCAAATGGTATTAGCCGGTCATATTAGCGGTTCGGAAATAAGATTTTTCATGGGATATTCAGGATGGTCACCTGAGCAGTTGCAAACTGAAATCTCTCAAAATGCATGGCTTGTTGGTGAGCTATCAGCCGACATGATAATGCAGGGGATTAAATCTGATTTCTGGAATGAAGTACTGAACAAAATGCACAGCAAATATAAGGTCTGGGCTAATTTCCCGGAAAATCCGGGAATGAATTAGGGTGAATGCCTTAGTAGATACTTCCGGATGTTTCATAAGTCTTTTCTGGTATACACAAATAAAATCCTGATTTTCCGAAAAAATTAATTAGTGTCCGTCAATAAAGTCGGGTGTCTGTTCCGATAGCTATCGGAACATAATGTTCAAGATCAAGGCGCGCAACCGCTAAAGCTTCAGCGACACGCGGTTGCAGCAACGCAGATATTGGACATTATGGACAGACACTAATTAGTAATTTTTCTCTCTTTGTATTATCATGATTTAGGCAGGAATGATATCTGCCAGAAAACTCATATCCTGATTTGCTTCCACTCTTACTGACTTTAAGCCAGTTCTGGTGGCAGCTTCCATGTCCGTATCGCGGTCTCCGACAAACCATGATTGTGCGGGATCGATATTGAAACGGGCCAGGGCTTTTTCGATTGAAATTGATTTGGGTTTTCTGCACAGGCAATTTTCATTATCCGAATGATGGGGGCAATAATAGATCTCTGCCAGATTTATATTGTATTCTTTTAGCAAGGCTGTCATCTTTTGGTGAACTCTTTTAACATCATCATGACTGTAGTATGATTTAGAAATACCCCCCTGGTTTGTTATTACAATAAAGATATAGCCTCTTGATTGTAACTTCTTTAAAGCATCAGCTATTCCCTTATTAAGAAAGAAGTCTTCTGTACGAAATATGTAATAATTGCTTTCTTCGTTATTAATTACACCATCGCGATCCAGGAATATGGCTTTTTGCATGGGGTTCAAAACTGATTAAAAAAGTTGGAGACAAGTGACGGATCCAGAATTATAGGGAATATGAATCCGAATACCGCCCCCCATAAATGTGCGTCGTGGTTAATATTATCATTCCCTTTACGGGACATATAGCTTGAATAAACAAGATAGAGGACTCCGAATACGATTCCCGGCATTGGGATTATGGCATAGAAATATATTTTTTCCATAGGTGAAAAAAAGATGCTTGAGAAAAGCACGGCAGAAACCGCCCCTGAAGCACCTACCGAAACATAATCGGCGTTTTCTTTGTGTTTTATATAGCTGGGAATGGAGGCAATTATCGCTCCTCCGAAATAAAGTAAAAGATAAAAGGCATCTCCTGAAAAAATGGTCCCCTTTTGCTCTAAAGCCTGAAAGATTTGTTCAACGTACCTGCCGAAAGAATAAAAAACCAGCATATTAATAATGAGGTGGACCCAATCGGCATGGACAAAAGTATGGCTTAAAAATCTGTAATACTCGTTTTTTTTATGAATAAGAAAGGGTTCAAAGTCCAGTTTTGCAAATAGCTTTCCGTTACCGAAACAAATAATGGAGATAATAGCAGTTGAAATAACAATTATAAGAGTAATCATGTGTCAGTGTAATAATTTATAGATTAATTCTTTAAGCAGGTCACCCGCCCCGGTGCCGGAGTTTCCGTATCCTTTTGATTTGAGGTCATATTCCCTCAGCCAGGAAATAATTCTTGCTGTTTTCCTGATATTATAGACCCTTGCAGCTTTTTCATATTCAGCAATAAAGAAGGGGTGAACCTTAAGGCTTGCTGCGACCTTTTGCCTTGATTTGTCTTTCAGGCCATGGTAAAGGAGGACTTTGGAATAGAAAAAATAAAGGTGGGTAATGGTTTGTGAAATGTGATGATTTTTTTGATTTTCTGCAAAGTACCGGATAATCCGGTTGGCCTTTAAGGGATCTCTGCTCACAAGAGCATTTTGAAGTTCAAAATTGTTGTATTCTTTACTGATCCCGATGTTTTTTTCGATGTGATCGGGAGTGATGATCTTCATTCCTTCCGGTAATGTCAAAACAAGCTTTTCAAGTTCATTGGCAATTTTGGAAAGATCATTTCCCAGAAATTCGGTTAATAATATCGCCGCTTTTGGTTCTATCTGATAGCCTTTTTGTTTAAGAAGGGATGCTATCCATGCAGGAATTTTATCATCGTATAATTTTTTTGATTCAAAAATTACTGCATGTTCTCGAAGGGCTTTGAATATTTTCTTTCTTTTATCGAGACTTTTATACTTAAAGTTTATTACAAGTATGGTTGATGTAAGGGGTTTTTCGATATAGTAAATAAGATCTTCAAAATTTTTGATTTCCTGTGCTTCTCTAACAATAACCACTTGCTGGTTAGACATCATAGGATATCGTTTGGCTGTGTTAATAACTGCAGCAGCGTCAACTTCTTTTCCGTAAAGCAATGTTTGGTTAAAAGATTGTTCTTCGGGACTCAGAATGTTTTTGGAGATGAAGTCTGTTATCTTATCTATATAATAAGGTTCATCACCTGTCAGGAAATAAATCGGATGGTATATTTTGTTTTTAAGATCGTTAATGATCTGTTCGTATGATTGAGCGGGTTTCAACATGCATTAATCAAATCTGAGGTGTTTGACTGATTCTCCGTTGTTTATGAGCTCGAACATCGAACCAATCCCTATATTAACATGATCACGAACAAATTTTTCACTGACATTTTTGTCACTTTCTGCGGTTTTTACACCACTGGATATCATGGGTTGATCAGTAACCAGCAACAGTGCGCCCGTTGGAATTGAGTTCGCAAAACCAACCGTAAAGATAGTAGCAGTTTCCATATCCACTGCCATAGAACGGGTTTTTTTTAAATATTTTTTGAACCTTACATCGTATTCCCATACCCTCCTGTTGGTGGTAAACACAGTTCCGGTCCAATAGTCCTTACCATGTTTTCTGATAGTGGAAGAAACCGCTCTCTGTAATTTAAAAGCGGGCAGTGCGGGAACCTCTGGAGGGAGGTAGTCATTTGAGGTTCCGTCTCCTCTGATCGCAGCTATTGGAAGGATTAGATCTCCAAGCTGATTTTTCTTTTTAATACCACCGCATTTTCCAAGAAACAATACTGCTTTGGGTCTTATTGCACTAAGAAGGTCCATAATTGTTGCCGCATTTGCACTCCCCATTCCAAAATCCACCATAGAAATGCCGTTTGCATTTGCCGTAGGCATGGGTCTGTCACTGTTTACAATTTCCGTTTTTTGTGTTTCGCAAAACAAGTCCAGGTATTGAATGAAATTGGTAAGAATAATATAATTACCAAAGTCATCCAGTTTGTTTCCTGTATACCTGGGCAACCAGTTATTGACAATTTCACTTTTTGTCTTCATTTTATAAATTTGTAGGTTTGTTTTACAACAATCACTTCAATGAGAAGTTTAAATTTACCAACTTATTCCTTTAAAATAAAATCCATTGATAATAAGGATTATATATTCGATATTCATCGCAAGAAATATCTTCAACTTACACCTGAAGAATGGGTGAGGCAAAACTTCGTCCGGTTTCTTATTCAGGAGCGCTCATTTCCGGCGGGACGAATAGTTTTGGAAAAATCACTTAAATATAATAAACTTTCCAAACGCGCTGATATTCTGGTTTATAATACAGAAGGTGAACCCTTGTTGCTGGTGGAATGTAAAGCTCCCGGTATTAAGATCGTTTCTTCAGTTTTTGACCAGATAGCGATCTATAATCTGACCTTCAGGGTAAAATACCTGATTGTAACCAATGGCTTAAGTCATTATTGCGCAGAAGTTGATTTTGAAAAGAAAAGAGTCAGCTTTTTAAGTGAAATTCCGGTTTACAACACTTTAAAAAAAAGCTGATGCAATTACATTAGTATTTTCAGAATTTAGCGAAATATCTTCTGTAGAAAATATTGGGTGAGCCAATCATCCCCAGCTTTGATCCAGTCTTTTTTAGCTCCGGTAATAATAAAGCCCTTATTTATGAATAATTTCATGCTATCTTCGTTATTTTCAAGAATATTGCAAAAAACCTGTTTTAGCCCCAGTATTTTTGTGCAATAGTTCAAATAGGTATCCAAAGCTTCCGATGCGTAACCTTTTTTTCTGTCTGTATTTTCGGCAATAAGAATCCCGATTCCTCCTCTTAAGTTATAGGGATCAAAATCAAACAGGTCAATACTCCCCAGAGGCTTAGCTGTATTAATGTGCTGGATGATCAGCCGGAGTTGTTTAGCCTCATATATATCTTGTCTGGCAGCCTCAATGTATTGTTCAAGGGTATACCGGGAGAAAGGTATCAATGTGCTGCTGAGATGCCATACACTCGTATCGTTTTCCCATTTGTAAAGGTAATCCAGATCATTTTTTTCAACTGCTCTGAGAAGAATGTTGTTATTTTTAAGGATTTGTTCCATGAATAAATAAAAAACAGAGATAGTTTTCAGATCATTGCTCCAATGTTACTCTTCAGAAATCTTAAGTTTAAATTCTGTAAATCTTTCAGAATCGATCAGGAATTCATCCTTCTTTTTATCATATTTGAGTCTGATTATTTCACCCGTTTCCGGATCTTTGATCACAAGGATAAAATTCTTATTTGAGAGAGAAGCAGGAGCCCGGGGTATTTTGGCAAGAGGAGCCATTTGGATTCTATAAATATCTTCTTCATGAATATTTTCGTTTTCTCCGAACAAACTCATGTATCCTGCATTTCCCTGCTTAACAGGATAATAACGCCTATCGTCCCGGGTTGTATTGAGGGGATACCCGAGATTTACGGGATCCGTCCATTCCTCATCCTGGTTTTCAGAAAAGAAAATGTCATATCCACCCATATTGAAATGTCCTGTTGATGAAAAATACAAATGCTGATTGTTCATCATCAGGTAAGCGCTGGTTTCATCTTCTTCTGTATTAATAACCGGGCCCAGATTAACAGGAGTTGTCCATTCACCGTTTTCAAGACGTTCAGATTTGTAAATATCGAGTTTCCCATATCCTCCCCGGCGATCTGAAGAGATCAGGATCGTTTTTCCATCCGGAGAAAATGATGCATGATCCTCGTTACGAATTGTATTGATTTTTTTACTTATTTCAACTGCGGTTGACCAGAAATCCCCCTCAAGCCTGGAATAATATATATCCTTATTATCATAAGAGTTCTCTTTTACAAGTAATAATTCTTTACCGTCGGCGGATATCCCTGTCGGCACCATATCTCCATCAGATCCAATCTGTGCTGTAATATTTATAGGGCTTACCCATTCGCCTTCCTTTTTGTATGTATACATAATGGCATCGTAGAATTTAAGTCTTTGCATGAAGACCATAATACTTTCATCGGGTGTAACTACAGGATTGAAATTGTGTACGGTACTGTTAATGACAGGGCCGGGGTTATATTTTGCCAGGATGATGGGAGAATCCTGAATGATTTTGGCTCTCTGGCATGACTGGATCTCATTTTCTGTTATGCGAAGGTTATATTTTCTCTCAAAGTTTCTGATATCCTTGAAAATATGATATGTTTCAAGAGCTTCATTTAACTGGTTATTGATACGATAAGCCCTTCCGAGATAAAACCATGCATGGTGAGGTGCTTCTTTTTCGTTGAAATCCCTTTCTTTATAATTCCGTGTTGTATTTTTAACCGCCTCTTCCAGATAGGGAATAGCCATTTTTTCCCTCCCGGGAATATTCAGATAGGACATTCCTATTCTGAATTGAAGGTTTGCATTTTCGGGCTGATCTTTCGCCAGTTGTTTAAAAAGGTAGACGGCCTCTTCAAATTCTTCTCTGTCAAAAAAGAATTCTGCATCCCTGAATATTTCTTTGGGACTCAAATCTTTCTGGCAAATACCGGATATCTGGGACAGAAAAAATATAACAATGAAAAATAACAGCTTTTTCATATGCCTGAAATAAAATGTTGATCTACTAAAATAAGGAAAATTCCTCAGATACACTATACGTAATAAATCAGCATTTGATTCAGCTAATTCGGAAAAGCTTTACCGGACAAGGTTTTTTATGCCAAAACGATAAAAAAAATCCATTACTATCAATCCCTGTTAGTTTTCTATTTTCAGATCTTCAGGAACGGGTATTTCTTCAATGATAACAGTTTCCTTAATACCCGGATCAATTTTATACTCCACTCTTCTGTTGAGTTTACGGCCTCTGAATGAATCGCTTCCATCCGGATTCCTGTTAATGGCTACAGGTTGTGATTCGCTAAACCCTTTTGCAGATAACCGTTCAGGTTTGATCCCCTTGTTTATCAGGTAATTCATAGCTGCTTCAGCTCGTTTTTCTGAAAGATATTTGTTGTAAACATCAGGCCCCATAGCATCGGCATGACCATGAATCTCAAGTTTAATTTCATCATATGTTTTCATCATTTCCGCTACTTCATCGAGCCGGGAGATGGCAGTTTCTGAAAGAGCATAGCTATCGAAAGCAAAGTATATGGGTTTAATTGTGTATACAGGCTGATCAATTACCTCTTCAGGTTCTTCTTCAATCACTTCGTCAACAGGTTTTTCCTCAGGTTCTGATTCTGCTTCCATAATAGTTTCTTCTGTTTCCTCTTCAAGGGTTTCATCGAGTTCTTCCTCCACTTCTTTTTTAGAGATCTCCTCATAGGGGAAAACTTTTATTTCATATATATCGCCACTACCAAGGCCATCTGTTTCATAACTGGTCATGTATCCTGATAATTCATCACAGCGGGGAAAAAAGAAGAGGTCATCATCAGTTGTATTTAATGGATATGGCAAGGCTACCGGTTGGGTCCAGGTACCGTCTTCCTGCATTTTGGATGCAAATATATCAAACCCGCCAATGCCTGGATGGCCCTGAGAACTGAAGTACAATGTTTTTCCATCATCGCACATGAATGGGGTTTCTTCGTTCAGTTCTGTATTAATTGTATTCCCGAGATTCACCGGTTCCGACCATTCTCCGTCATTTGCAAGTTTGGAATAAAAAATATCCATTCCTCCTATACTCTCTTTTCGGTTACTTGTAAAATAAATAGTATTGCCATCCGGAGAAAAACAGGCATGTGATTCGAAATATTTACTATTAATAGGTTTACCAATATTCTCGGATTTATTCCATCTTCTGGCTTCATAATCACTGATCATAATATCCGCGTCGAAGGTTGATATTTTTGAAAGCAACATTTTTGTACCATCCTTTGACAATGATGTAACATATTGATCACCATCAGATTGTATCTGTGGTGTAATATTGATGGGGTTGGTATATCTTCCATTCTGAATTTCCATATAAAAAACCGCATCATAGAACCTCTGTTCACTCATATAGGCCATAGCCGTTCCATCGAGTGCAAGAACCGGATTAAAGTCATTTAGAGATGAATTATAGAGAGGGCCCAGATTCTTTTTTTCCACTTGCATGGAATCCTTCATTACAACTATTGCTCTTTTACAGTCTTCAATCTGTTTGTTTGCATAAAGGATTTCCTTTGAATCCATGTTGGCCGATGCCTCAATATATTGATTATAGGCGTCACAACTTTTTTCAAGCTGCATATTTACCCGGTATGCATTTCCAAGAAAAAGCCAGGCATCAATGTCAGCTGCCTTTTCATTAATATTTCCTTCTCTGTAGTTTTTTGAGACGTTGCTTACTGCCTTTTCCAGATAGGGAATGGCCTTCTCTTTTTCTCCGGGTATATTCAGATAACAAATGCCAATACGGTAATTAATATTGGCATTATCTTCAAAACCCGCATCATAAACCTTCTTAAAGGCAAGAAGAGCATCCCGGTAGGCTTCTTCAGCTAAAAAGAATTCCCCGTCGTAGAAATTTACCTGAACATCATCTTTCTGAGCATTTAATAGGCCTGGTACCAGAAATAATAATAAACCAGAGATCAAGGAAAGCTTTTTCATCTTTGATTATAATTTGAAGGTTCTTAACAAATTTAAAAATTAAATTCAAAGTTAAGAAACAATAACTTGTTATTTAATCCACTATGGAGATAAAGATATAAAAATATAAAAATTAATTTGATCAGAGCTATTCGAATTTTCCGAAGAAACCTGTTCTCAGAAATCATGGAAAGAACGCTAACCAAAAATTTATCTCATATCTGATGAAATTCTTTCCTCCTTCTTTTTCTTTTTTCTTCTTGCAAGAAGAATTAAAATAAGGATTAAAAGTCCCTCTAAGATCAATATTCCGGCGGTCCACATAGCTCCACGACTAAATTTCCCCTTTAAACCGGTATGCTCATCAGAAAGGGTTTCTGATATTTTTTCAGGTTCGAAACCTAACGATAAATATTTCTCTATAAGATTGTATACATCCTGTTCGGTATATCCATATTCACTGCTATTATCAAGAAGGTAAACGATAATGTCATTTAGAGCTTTGATGTTTTCCTTACGAGGATCCAGTTCCTGCAATGCATTTTTCAGTGTGCCTTCTGCAATATTAATCAGATTATCAATTAGATTCAGGATGTAGGCATCAGCATAGGAAAGGGACAGGGCATTATAAATATCCTCAGTTGTATATCCCTTTTCTTCTGCCTGCTGCTTTAGATGGCCGATAAGTTTTTCCCCATTTTTTATGCCGGTCTTACGAATATTAATATCCTTAAGGTTATCTTTCAGTTTGCCTTCCGAGTTACGGATCAGGTCATAATAGAGTTCATAAAAATCCTTGTTATTCAGATAATCAATGACGAGATCAATGAGCTCATCAGTATCAATGGAATCATTATCTATTGATAGATCAGCGAGATTTTTGAATAAATCTCCAGAGCGGGTTATTCCCGGAGGTATACCAGTGAGGGCTTCGGATATGCCTGCACTTCCATAATCGTTCAGATAGAGAGTGAGATTCTCGGGTTTAACACCTTCTGCATCCAGAGCCTTCCTAAGTAGTTCGATAAGGTCGATATCCTCATTTACTGCTTCCTTTACAAGATAATCATAAAATTCCCCGCGGTTCATGCCTGATATTTCTTGTTGGTCAAGATTATCGAGAAATTTTCTGATATCTCCTTCGGTACGGTTTTTTAATCTTTCAAGTATTGAAAGGGGATTTGCATCTCGTGTGAAATAACTTTCAAACATATCAATAACTTGTTTTTCCGAGAAGTCGTTATCTTCTGCATTATTTATAAGATGTTTGAGTAATTCATTTATAGTTTTTACATTTTCCTTCCGGGGATCAAGGCCGGAAAGATATTCACGTAATGCATCATCCGAATAATAAAGAAGTTCTTCTATTATTTTATCAATGTCTTTCCAACCGTAATATTTTGCCAGAGCATCAATCACATCCTGCCTGGTGAAATTTTCTTTTTCACTTGCTTCGAACAAATGCCTGATCAGTTGATCAGCCGTCTCAATATTCATATTTTCAGGATCTAAACTCAGGAGGTATTCATTCAGTTCCGGGCTTGCAACAGCTGCAAGCTCACGTATAAAGACATCAAGATCACTGATCAGTCCTGTATCTTTCAGAAGTTCCGATACATCATCAGATGAAAAATCTTCTTTTTCTGCTGCATCGTACAAATGTCTGATAAGATCATCAAGGTCAGATATTCCGTGCAAATCAGGATCAAAGTTATCGAGATATGTTTTGAGATTTCCTTCAGCATTATTTTTCAGTGCTTCCAGAATATCTGAGAAACTTGATTCTTTACTTACCGGGGAAGCAGGCATTTCTTCTTCAACTTCTTCCTTATATTCTTCTTCATCTGCTCCGGTTTTTTCTTCCGGATACCCGCTTTCTGCTTCTTTCCGGGGTTCAAGGTCAATTACCTTTAGCGTTTTGGTTACTTTATCCCCTTCCTCATTGGTCAGGCTTATATGAACATCGTTTTCACCGGGACTGGGGTCAAATACGAATCTCTGCCTTTTGCGGTCAATTTCGAAGGTATCGGACAGGATAAGTTCGGAGTCATTATAAACATCTATAACTACTTTACTTCCTTTTTCAGCATTGTAACGTATCCTGGCTTTTTCACCTTCTTCAACGTAAATAATACTGTCTTCTCTTATTTCCAGGAGTGCATCCGCTTTTTCAACCGGGAGTTCTGCAGGAAGCAGGTCAAGAGTAACCGGAGTTTCCAAAACCAGTCCTGTACGCGGGGTTTCCGGAGTGATCTCAAGTTTCAGTATTTTCTCTTTGAACTTTTCACTATCAAAGATCACGTCATATTTTCCTTCAGGGGCTTCAAACCTGAATCTGAAATTATCATCGGGATAAGAAAAGCTTATAGTATCTTCAGAAACCTGATCTACAACAGAAATGTCTATTATGCCAGGTTCTGTATCAAATCCCCTGAGGTCTATGACACCTTCAATTGTATACATTCTCGGATAATCCTGAGTATAGATTTCATATCTGAAAATATCATGCCTGCCATATCCTCCTTTGGAATCGTAACGGGAATAGTATGCTGTTTGTCCGTTATTCAGAGGAATAAAAAACTGGTTGTCATCGGTAGTATTTATCGGATAACCCAAATTCACGGGCCTCGACCAGTTACCTTCGTTATCTTTTTTGCTCATGAAAATATCATATCCTCCCATGTTGTAATGACCATAAGAGCTGAAAAACAGTTTATTTTCTTCTTCTGTGATAAAGGGGGTGTCATCATTATATTCTGAATTAACCAGTGGCCCCAGGTTTATTGCAGGTCCCCAGGTTCCATTTTGCTGCTTTTCCGATTTGTAAATATCCAGTCCGCCATAGCCCCCTCTACGATTGCTTGAGAAGTAAAGTGTTTTACCGTCTTTGGACAGTGAGGCATGTGATTCCCAAAAACGGGTATTAATGTTTTCATTTAATTTTTTCAGAGCTGTCCATTTTCCATTGATTAGCCGGGAAGAGTATAAGTTTCCGATAAAATCATCGTTCCGGTAAATAAACATTTCTGTACCGTCATATGATAGTGAAGTTGGGTACACATCCCCATCCACGCCTAGTTCTGGTATAATATTTCTTGGAGCTGTCCATTTACCATCAACTTTTTCGGTGAAAAAGACTGCATCATAAAACTGCAATTCTGAAATAAAAGCCATTTTGGTTTCATCTCCTGATACCGCTGGATTAATATCTGCAAACCGGGTGTTAATTTTATCTCCGAGATTTTCAGTATCGAAGTCGATGGGTTTCTGCATCATCTTTTGTGCTGCGTCGCATGCTTCTATCTGATCATTAACCAGTTTTTCATCATAAACACCGGGATCCATTCTGGCGAGAAATTTTTTATAAGAATCTTTTGCTTCTTCAAGCTGGTTATTTACCCGGTAAGCATCCCCTAAATAGAAAAGAGCTTCCAGGGGAGCAGCTTTTTCTTTGAAATTATTTTCCTTGTATTTTGGATTTATATTTTCAACAGCTTTTTCGAGATAGCTTATAGATTTATTTTTCTGATAGGGGTCGTTCAGGAAACAAACTCCGATTTTAAAATTAACGTTATCATTATCAGGGTTGTTTCTGTGTATTCTAAGGTATAAAGGAAGGGCTTCACTAAACTCTTCAAAAAGAAAATAGGATTCTGCCGCAAGAAAAAGTTCGCGGTAATCTGTTTCCTGGGAATAACTAATTATCAGCGGGTTAATTATGAACAGGAGGGCAATCAAAGATTTTTTCATCAGCTCAATATTTTGATAAGAAACCGTTTTGGCTCAAAGTATGATTATTCAAATTTAAGAAAATTGCAATTGAAAAAAATAAAAAGCCACAAAGGCAATGTGTTTAACTATATATTTTTGATCGATATGCATATTGCTCATTCAAATGTTTGATTACTGTATGTTAAAAATACATTGAAATGAGGTATAAAATGAAGAATAACTCATCCTTTTTTTAACATCAGAATATTTTTCCAGAGAATGATAAAATCATTATTTATTTTATAGTCTCTCGCATATTCAAGATTCATTTTCTTCATTATATCTCTGTTCTGAGGCGAAACATCATACGGGCAGAGTTCAAAAATCCCTGGTTTAAGGGAGGGCAGGGGTGATAAGTCGATTTTGCTGCAATAGGAAACCCAGGTGTATTTTCCAAATAATACCCTGAAAGCATTTCCTGCCAGAGAATGATATTTTTTGAAGAAAAGGATCATAAAGGGTGCCAGTAAGATTATCAGAAGTGAGGTGCTCAGATCAAAAAGCCTCTTCAGGCGTCTGTTTTTCCCCTTGGATACAGAGTTGAAATTAATAAGATAAAGATCTCCTGCGGTATTAATTGAATTGCTGCCGATAATCGATATACTCTCAGGAGGGGCGATCTTATAATCAATATTCTCGCTGGTCAGAACCGTCATATTTTTTATGATCTCACTGGCAGAAATATCTTCCGAGCAGAATATGATCTCATCCGCATCGTGTATTCTTACAATCTCTTTTAGCTGATCTACACTACCAATGAAAAAGGGATCTGAACTTTTTGCCGGAGAAACATTTCCGGCGATCTCTGTTCTGATACGGGTTTGCGTTAATATGCCTGCGACTCTGTTTATTTCCTTTTTATTACCTACCAGGATCATTCTCTTTTTTCGGTTTCCTGCAAATTCATATTCTTTTGCGCCAGGAATATTAAAACTCAATCGGTGAATTAAAAGGGCAATCAGCGCCCATACGCTTCCCAAAAGGAGAAGAGCCCGGGAGTATCTGACTGATTCCGGCAGCAGGGCATATAAGACCAGGATGATCAGGGTTCCGGTAAGATGACCTTTGAAAATATTTAATATCCTGATAGGCTTTTCGTATGCTCCTGAATAATAAAGAGACAGGAGCCATATGACCACGTATGAGGGCACGATAACGTTGTAGTATTCAGCAGGAAAATAATCTTCAGCATCGAATTGTACTTTTTCCCATATAGGGGTTAGAAAATAGAACCCGGCATAAATGAATAGAAAATCCAGCATGGGCTGGTAAATTTTGCTGAAGAATCTTTTGAGGAGTGACAGAAAGGCCCTGAAATAGATTGCTATATTTATTAGTACGGAAAAGGTCCAGGCATTTTTTTTTGAAAAGTGTTTACGGGCAAATATGATCATTGCCCGGTAAAATACCATTACATAATTAATGCTTCCTTTTTTGGTGCTTTCTCCCTTGTAGTGAATAATAGTTGTGCCGGGAAAATAGTAATTTTTATATCCGGATTCTTTTATCCGGTAGCTTAAATCAATATCCTCCCCATACATAAAAAATGATTCATCAAGGAAGCCTGTTTTTTCCAGTGTTTTTTTTCTCAAAAACATATAGGCACCTGCAAGGATATCCACTTCATTTGTTTCATATTCATCGAGATATCCGAGATGATATTTGCCAAATATTTTTGATTTTGGGAACAGGGAAGAAAGTCCGAATATTTTATAAAAAGAAACTGCCGGAGTGGGAAGTGCTCTTTTCGATTCCGGAAGAAAGTTGCCTTTACCATCGATCATATGAACTCCAAGGCCTCCGGAATCTTTATATTTATGCATAAAGTCCAGACATTTCTTAAAAGTATCCTCCTCTACCACTGTATCGGGATTCAGCAATAAACAGAATTCTCCGCTCGATTTTCTCAGAGCCTGATTGTTGGCTTTGCTAAAGCCAAGATTTTCATCATTTTCGATTAACCTGACCCAGGGAAATTTCTCGCGGATCATTGCACAAGAGCCATCAACGGAATTATTATCAACAACAAAAACCTCTGATTTAATATCCTTTATGGCTTTATGGACAGAGTGAAGACATTGCTCGATAAAGTATTTGACATTATAATTTACAATGATGATACTCAGGTCCATATAAATGTTTTTATCAAAGCCTAAGTTAATTAATTAATATTTCTCCTCAGAACTGGTTCGGGCTCATGCATCAGCAATAATTTGGTTTTTTGTAAGATCTTCCAGTGTTTCCCGCTTCCGGATAAGGTGATCTTTTTCGTTTTTGATCATAACTTCAGCCGGACGGAACCTGGAGTTATAATTCGATGCCATTGTAAAGCAATAAGCCCCTGCATTTTTAAAAGCCAGGTAATCTCCTTCATTTATTTCTACCATCTTACGGTTCCATCCAAATGTATCGGTTTCACAGATGTAACCCACAACGGTATATATTCTCGTTTTACCTTCCGGTCTGGAAAGATTAAAAATTTCGTGATAGGCATCATAAAACATAGGCCGGATCAGGTGATTAAGGCCCGTGTCGAGTCCTGCGAAAACAGTCGCTGTCGTTTGTTTGATAACGTTTACTTTTGCGATGAAATATCCTGCCTCACTTACAAGAAATTTACCAGGTTCGAAAATCAGGGTCAATTTTTTGCCGTATTCTTTGGAAAATTCATTGAATCTCTTTGAAAGAGTCTCTCCAAGTTCTTCAATATCGGTTGAAATATCTTCTGACTTATAAGCTACTTTAAATCCGCTTCCGTAGTCGATA
Organism: uncultured Bacteroidaceae bacterium; assembly: GCA_964426915.1. GTDB lineage: Bacteria > Bacteroidota > Bacteroidia > Bacteroidales > CAYRTD01. The sequence continues at coordinate 17,413 of CAYRTD010000071.1, forward strand.
TATTCGAGATCTTTGAATTGTTTTGCGGTTTCAAGCATGATCTCCGCACCTCTTAGAAAAACCTGTATGTCAAGAATATCAGAACCAGTATGCATGTGTAGCCCTTCGATTTTCATATCGTTTGCCTCAATAACTCTTTGTACATGTGTTAGCTGGTAAATGGAAATGCCAAATTTTGAGTCAATGTGTCCGGTTGAAATTTTTTGGTTTCCACCTCCGAGAATATGCGGATTAATGCGTATGCCCACTGGTATGGTATTCCCGTATTTGTGTCCAAACTGTTCCAGGATAGAGATATTATCTATATTAATTTTTACCCCTTCCTTTACGGCAAGGTCAATTTCATCCATCGAAACACAATTCGGAGTGTACATGATATCTCCGGGATTAAAACCTGCCTGCATCCCCAACCATACTTCCTGAATGGAAACTGCGTCAAGTCCTGCTCCCAGCTCATTAAAATATTTCAGAATATTTAAATTGCTAAGTGCTTTGCATGCAAAATTTAACTTTACTTTTGATTTACTGAATGCCCCGGTGATCCGGTCATATTGTCTTTTTATGGTTTCCAGGTCATAAAGGTAAAAGGGAGAGCCGTATTTTTTAGCCAGGTCTGTTACCTTAAGGCCACGGAGGTAGTATGCATTGTCTCTGAGTTCCATTATATAAAGCTGTTTAGACGGTAAAGATAATGGATTGAGATAATTATCCCATAATGCAGACTAAAAGATTTTTACCAGGGCTACTCTTAAGATTCTATATAAGGATTTAGGAAAGGTTATTTGTAGTGTTTTTCAGACTGTTTTCTCTCAGTAGAATTCAGGCTCATCATAGCAGATCATGATGAGTTTGGTGAGGTCCTTTGGAATCCGATGGGTGAGTCATCTGCATGTGTTGCCAATTATAAACATTAAAAAATGTGAAATTTTTCAGTTTAAGAGGAAAGGAAAAAGAAGGGAACAGCCAGTAACTAAACAATGAAATATACTAATCTGAATGGAGAAGATAGAAAAGAATGTTTTTGATTCGTGTAATCAGTCAACATTATGTTGACTATGTACGCAAATATCACCCTCGTTATTTCTTTTGAGAACTGGTTTAATGCCAACTTCCGCTGAGATTAGAATTTGGCATGATATTTTAACAGTAAAAACATATACCCTTTTGTTGTGAGACTAAAGTTAACATGGAATTATTTTTCAAGTATTTAAAAGTTAAAAATTATGAAACGCAAATTAATTTTAAACAACCTGCTGTACATTATTGTGGTATTACTCATTTCTTCCGGCTGTGAAAGACAAACGGACTTAAGCTTTGAAGATTTTGACAAAGACAATGATAACTTAATTGATCGTGAAGAGTTCAAAGATGTTTTTTCTGCCAATTATTATGATGACTGGAATAATAAAGATGATCCCTATCTTGACGATGAGGATTTCTATATTTCAATTTACGATATGTGGGATGCGGATGATGATAAGATGTTAACCGAAGAAGAATGGATCATGGGTTATGATTATTATTACGGTGAATATATCGTGAAAGATTATGAAGCAGTTGATGTGGATGGAGATGGATATGTGGAATATGCAGAATTTAATGATGTATTGGATGACAGTGATTTCTTTATAACCTGGGATGTAGATGCGAGTAAATATTTAGATGAAGAAGAATTGGCTGAAGGTTTATTTTCTATCTGGGACGTTGACAACAGCGGCTTTCTTGAAAGAGATGAGTACGAAGAATTCGATGCTTACTATATCGATATTTAACAGTAACCGGGATAGGGTGAATTTTGTATTTCATAGGAAGTCACTGATAAAGATCCGTCAAATTACTTTCATCTGAGAAATTGCAGGCTATAAGATAGCACAGCTCAATTCTTTAACGTTGATTCAAAATCCATTCTGTTTATTATACTCCTTCCAAGGGTGATCTCATCGGCATACTCCAGATCATCACCAACTGAGACTCCTCTTGCGATTGTGGTAATTCGGATATCTGAATTTTTTAGCTTCCTGAAGATATAGAAGTTGGTAGTGTCCCCTTCCATGGTTGTAGGGAGTGCAAGAATCAGTTCATTTACAGGGGAATCTTCCTTCATTACCTTTTCTTCAAGAGAGTGAAGGGTCAGATCCGATGGTCCGATGCCGTCCATGGGTGAAATCACCCCTCCAAGAACATGATAAACGCCATTATACTGATGTGTATTTTCAATAGACATTACATCACGAATATTTTCAACGACACAGACTATTGACGGGTCTCTTTTCGGACTGGAACATATATGGCAAACATCCTGATCTGAAAGATTATGACATATTCTACAATGTTTTATCTCCTTTTTCAGTTTCTGAATAACAATTCCAAAATTTTCGACTTCCCGGGCATCCTGTTTTAATAAATGCAATACAAGGCGCAGGGCAGTCTTATTTCCTATACCGGGGAGTTTTGCAAATTCATTTACTGCTTCCTCCAGTAACCGGGATGAATAGTTCATCATCTCTCACTCCTTTTTAATTTTTTGTAAAAATAATATTAGATACGAGGAAATGCAATTATTTGGTAGGTTTAGGAATGTCTTCTCCACTACTTAGAGTCTGTCCATAATGTCGGGTGTCTGTTCCGATAGCTATCGGAACAGACACC
>CAYRTD010000072.1:0-19722 GCA_964426915.1 uncultured Bacteroidaceae bacterium
AGCTTCAGCGACACGCGGTTGCGCGCCTTGATCTCGAACATTATGATCCAGACACCCGACTTTATGGACAGACTCTACTTACACTCTCACCAATACCGATTAATCGGTATGACTTACCAGATAATGCAAAAACATTATCGACTAACTCCTATGAGCACCTTGATCTCGAACATTAGCTTCGCTGAGCTCACCGCCAATTGGCGGTTCGGTTCTGATCCAGACACCCGACTTTATGGACAGACTCTAAATAATCATATAAAGATACAAAAAAAGAATGTTTCATAAACCAAAAAAATATTGCCTCATGAAACATTACTGTTAGCCAGTTTAATCCACAAATCTCATTTAATCAAGCAATAATTCAAGTTTCTCAACCAGTGCGGATTTTGGAACAGCGCCAACCTGCTTATCAACTACTTCCCCACCCTTGAAAAAGAGAATGGTAGGTATATTTCTTATCCCATATTTCATAGTCACTTCGGGATTGCTGTCTACATCAAGCTTTCCTACAATCGCCTTATCACTGAAATCATCTCCAATTTCCTGAACAATGGGCCCTACCATACGGCATGGTCCGCACCATTCTGCCCAAAAGTCAACTATTACAGGTTTATCCGATTTAAGAACCTTTTCTTCAAAATTACTGTCAGTAAATTCAAGTGCCATAATTAAAATTTTTAAAGTGTTAAAATAAAATACATTCGTTTTTTACTATGCCTGAGATTCTAACTTAATACATATTCCACCTCATTTTCTTCAGCAAAAATAAAGAACTCATCAGTGATATCTATAAATTGATTTCGTGAGAAAAAATCCAGTCTTATATTTGTCTCATTATCAACAACGATAAACTTTAAAAGTTTACCGCGATTGCTCTTTGAAGGCATTTTAACAAATCGTTTTATTCCCTCAATAAGATCTCCGGAAATATTATCAAGTTCTACTTTCAGGCAAATTTCTTTTATCAGCTCATCTCTTACCTGCGACAATAAATTAATTGACCGGATCCTTAAGGATATACCTTTCCTTCCATCCCGGGATTCCCATTCTTCCACACCGGCTTTTATCAGCAGTGAAACCCCGGGCGTAAAGAAGCCCTTAAAGTTAACAAAATCGTTTCTCCACAATCCCAGTTGATAAGTATCCGTATAATCTTCCAGGACAGCATTTCCGAAGGGCTGATTATTCTTCTGTGAGATACCCTCCCTGAAAGATTTCACTATCCCGGGGAAAATGATCTCTTTTCCGGTAAAAGATGCCAGGTCATTGTTCACAGAATAAAGATCGGTATTGCACAGGCTCAGGATTTCGGGTTTGAATTGATCCAGGGGATGCGCGGTAAGATACATCCCGATCAGTTCCTTTTCTTTATTGATTTTGTCGAGTAACTCCCAGCCTTCGGAGGCCGATGGTTCCGGTTTGATTATGGTATCGGCATGAGTTGCGCCAAAAAGTGATTGCTGCGTACTGTTCTGATCAGATTTCAGACGGTTGCCGAAACGAATGATACTTTCAATAAAGCTGGAATCATTTCCGGAGGGAAGAAAATACTGTGCGCGTTTAATATCAGGAAAACAATCAAAAGAACCGGATGCGGCAAGTCCTTCAAGATTTTTACGGTTTGCGCTATGCAGATCAATTCTCTCAACAAAATTATATATATCAGTAAACTGACCGTTTTTCTTTCTTTCCTCAATGATCATTTTTACAGCCGATTCGCCTACCCCTTTTATTGCTCCGAGTCCGAAACGGATATTTCCCTCTTTATTTACAGTAAATTTGACATTACTTTCATTTACATCGGGGCCTAAAACATCCATACCCATTCGCTTGCACTCGTCCATGAATAGCCCGATCTTTTTGATATCCGTAATATTCCGGCTTAAAACCGCAGCCATGAATTCGGCAGGATAATGAGCCTTCAGATAAGCTGTCTGGTAGGAAACAAATGCATAACAGGTGGAATGAGACTTATTAAAGGCATACTGGGCAAAGGCCTCCCAGTCTGCCCATATCTGCAATATAGTTTTTTCATCATAATTATTCTTACGGCATCCCTCAATGAACTTTTCCTTCAGTTCATCCATCATCTTCTTGATCTTCTTCCCCATTGCCTTGCGGAGTGAATCCGCCTGTCCGCGTGTAAATCCTGCAAGCTTCCTTGAAAGCCTCATCACCTGCTCCTGATATACGGTGATTCCGTATGTCTCCCGGAGTTCTTCCTCCATTTCCGGAACCAGGTAAGAGATCTTCTCCCTTCCGTGCTTACGGTTGATAAAATTGGGGATATACTCCATAGGACCCGGACGGTACAATGCATTCATGGCAATAAGATCCTCAAAACGGTTCGGCTTCAAGTTTCGAAGGTGCTTTTTCATTCCCGGGGATTCAAACTGGAACAGCCCCGTAGTATCGCCCCGGCTGTATAGTTCATAGGTTTTTTCATCATCCAGGGGAATGGTCCTGAAATCCAGGTCAATTCCCTTCGATTCTTTGACATTTTTAATGGCATCCTTTATTATGGAAAGGGTTTTAAGTCCCAGAAAATCCATTTTTAGCATGCCCACATCTTCAACATGCCTGCCATCATACTGAGTAACCAGCAGGTCAGAATCCTTTGACGTACAGATTGGAATGTGCTCAATAAGATCGTCTTTACCGATGATAATCCCACAGGCATGAAGACCGGTATGCCTGACCGAACCTTCAAGGGTTTCGGCATACTTTAATGTCGAAGCGATAAGTTCATTGACAGATTCTTTTTCTGCCCGTAACTCAGGAACTTCCTTATAGGCAGAGGTAAGATTGGTGCCGGGTCTTTCGGGTACAAGTTTGGCCAGCCGGTCGGCCTCTGAAAGCGGAAGCTTCTGTATCCTGGCAACATCCCTTATAGCCATTTTGGCCGCCATAGTGCCGAATGTAATGATGTGTGCCACCCGGTCTTTCCCGTACTTATCCACCACCCATCTTAATACCTGGTCACGTCCGTCTTCATCAAAATCGATATCGATATCAGGCATGGAGATCCGGTCAGGGTTCAGGAAACGCTCAAAAAGGAGATTATATTTAACGGGATCAATATCGGTGATTCCGGTGCAGTAAGCTACAACCGACCCTGCCGCAGATCCCCTTCCGGGACCCACTGAAACATCCATTTTTCTTGCCTGGTTAATAAAATCCTGGACGATAAGAAAATATCCCGGAAAACCCATCTTTCTGATTGTCTCCAGCTCAAAATTTATACGCTCCATGGTGGTTTCATCAATTTCACCATATCGTTCTTCAGCCCCTTCAAGAGTAAGATGCCGGAGATATTCATCCTCATCTGCAAAGCCCTCAGGAAGAGGATAGGCGGGTAAGAGAGGCTGTCGATTTAATTCGTAATACTCTACTTTATCAACAATTTCCTGGGTGTTGGAAAGTACCTCGGGGATGTCGGCAAACAACTCCCTCATTTCATCCTGTGTTTTCAGCCATTCCTGTTCTGTATACCTGAGCCGGTTGGGTTCATCTATATCGGAATTGGTGCTCAGACAGATCAGCCGGTCATGGGCCGCAGCATCCTCAGGATTAACAAAATGTACATCATTTGTAGCAATACACTTGATGTCATGTTTTTTACCTATGGAAAGCAGGATCTTGTTTACATACACCTGATCATTATATACTTTTTCATTCATCCCCTCTTTTTCGGAAGGATGGCGCATAAGTTCGAGATAGAAATCAGAGCCAAAGATCTCCTTCAGTTCAAGCGCTACTCTCTCCCCTTCATGTTCACCCTGGTTCATTATCACGTTAGAAACTTCTCCTCCCAGGCATGCAGAACTGGCGATAAGACCTTCGTGATATTCGGTGAGAAGCTCCCTGTCAATCCTCGGTTTATAGTAGAATCCCTCAGTCCATCCAATAGATACAAGCTTAATCAGGTTATGATAACCGGTTTTGTTCTTGGCAAGCAAGATAAGATGATAACCTCCTCCATCAATTTTATCCTCCTTGTTATGCCGGCTCCTGCGGGCCACATAAACCTCACATCCTATAATGGGAAGAAGCTCATTACGTGTAGCCTCATTATGAAAAACCTTCACTCCGAACATATTACCATGATCGGTTATAGCAATGGCTTTCATCCCGTCCTGCTTGGCTTTTTTCATTAATGCTGGAATACCCGCGGCCCCATCAAGGATGGAATACTGAGTATGAACATGAAGATGGCTAAAAGGAACATCAGGTATCTCTTCTTCCGGAATATTTTCGTGAACAGGTACTTCTTCAGGTCCGGATAAATCCTCCGTTCTGTTTGATTCTATTTTAATACCTGCTGCCTGAATCCGGTCCGGATTTAACTCCAAAAATTCCCTGTATTCTTCAGGGCTCATTTTCAGATTCGACTCTCTCAGCACTCCCAGCCTGGCCAGTTCAAAAAAACAACGGGCCGTTGCCTCAACATCGGCCGAAGCATTGTGAGCTTCCTCAAAGCTTTCTCCGAAAAGTTTTTCATGAAGCTCAAAAAGGGTAGGCCATTTAAACTTTCCTCCTCTCCCTCCTGGAATGGCACAATAATCAGTGCTTTCAATCTTGGTGCAGATATCCGGTATCTTTTGCAGTGGATTCTCTCTTTTTGCACGTAAAAACTCAGCCGCAAGGATCTTACTATCAAAGTCTATATTATGTCCTGCCACAACCCTTGTTTTCTCAATATCGCGGGCAAAAGCATCCAGCACTATATTTATATCCACCCCTTCGGCATTGGCCTTTTCAGTTGATATCCCGTGAACTTTCTCCGCACTGTAGGGGATGGTAAAATTATCCGGTTTTACAATAAAGTTCCTGGCTTCGACAATTTTTCCGGATTTATCATGAACCTGCCAGGCAAGCTGAACAAGCCTTGGCCAGTTTTCCAGTTCCTCAATCGCTGCATTATAGTTCAGGGGCAATCCCGTCGTTTCTGTGTCAAATATTAAATACCACTCCACCTTAAATATTCCTATCTTTTTTATTTTTAGACATTTCTAATCCCAGGTTCCTTTTTTTAAAATTACACTTTTTTAAATTATTAAGACAATGATGTTAATAAGTTTTGAAAACCAGAAATCAACCGGTAAAAATGAAACTGTTAAAAAAGTGTAAGTAGGAGTCTGAGCAAAATGCTTTGAGCCAAAATATTGACAATGAGCACGCTCAGGTATACTGTTCATACGACTGGCCGGAAAATGTTATCATTCTCAGATATTTTCTTCTTCATCCTCCTCATCACCTGCAGCCTTATCTAGAATCAGCTCGCTTGTCTGCGCAGGCATTTCCTGGATCTTACGCAGCCTGACATTTATTTTGTTAGTCCTGGTTGTCACCAGTTTGTCCAGCTCCGTATTAGCTTCATTAATTTTCCTCTGTGCTTTTTCCAATACACCCCCAAACTTTGAGAATTCGGTTTTCACGGCACCCAGGATCTCCCAAACTTCACTGCTTCGCTTTTGGATCGCCAGGGTCCGGAAACCCATCTGTAAACTGTTAAGCATTGCTGCCAGTGTGGTGGGTCCCGTTATTATTATCTTAAAGTCCCTCTGGAGAATGGCAATAAGATCCGGTTGACGCGCAACTTCAGCATAAAGACCCTCCAGGGGAAGGAACATGATGCCAAAATCCGTGGTATAGGGAGGATCAATGTATTTATCCCTTATATCCCTTGCAAATTTTTTAATTGCAACGTTCAGGGCTCGCTGTGCAATTTCAATTCCAGGAGCATCACCCTGATCATAGGCTATCTGAAGCCGCGTATAATCTTCCTGAGGAAATTTGGCATCCACCGGAAGATAAACCTCTTTTCCAACATCATCCTTTCCGGGTAATTTGATTGCATATTCAACATGGTCATTTGATCCGGATTTGGTTTTGACATTTGATGCATACTGCTCGGGAGCCAGGATCTGCTCCAGAATATTTCCCAGTTGAATTTCTCCCAGCACTCCCCGTGTTTTGACATTGGTAAGCACTTTTTTAAGATCTCCAACCCCGGTTGCCAGATTTTGCATCTCACCCAGTCCCTTCTGAACTGCCTGTAACTGCTCGCTAACGATCTTAAAGGACTGCCCCAGCCTTTCCTCAAGCGTTTTATGAAGTTTTTCATCTACCGTCTCCCTCATTTTTTCAAGCTTGATCTCTGTCGATTTCACCAGCTCATCCTGTTTCCGGCTCATCTCTTCAAACTTCTGTTTCTGGAGGTCATTAAAATTCTTCACGTTACCGGTAAAGGAATCCTGGAATTCCTTTAACGATCTGGTCAACTCGTCACGGTTTATCTTTGCCGAATTATTAAGAACTTCATTCAATTTCTGTAAACTTTCAAGAAATGACTGCTGGAATTTTGTGATGCTGTTATTCAACTCTTCACGGTTTTCTCTCAATCCTTTTGATGATTCTTCGCGACTTTCTTTAAATTCTGATTTTAACAGCGGGGAAAGGTCATCCTTATTTTCTTTTTGAAGTGCCGATAATTTAACTAAAAGATAGATCAGAAGGAGAAATGATAAACTGCTTAATATTATCAGGGGAATATACATGAACATGTGATTTTAGGGTTTAGCACAAAAAAGAAACAATATTTCATAAGGCCAACTTAAGTGCCTGTTTTTCTGTTAGTAACAATAAGAACTCACGCCTTTCTCATTCAGGATAAAGTTAATACTTTAAGGTTAAACTTAGCAGAATAACGTATAAAATTTGAACGCGCAACCATACCCGGTTTTTTTTCATCTTGACATTGATAAGATCATGTGTTATCTTTATATAATTCAAAATTTTGAGTTATGAAAAATTTAAAATTTATTACATCCGGGCTATTAATTGTTTTTGTATTCCTTATTAATTCCTGCGAGGAAATTATCAGGGATCAAAGCGGTAAACTTGAGTTTTCTGTTGCTATTGATCAGGATAAAAAATCTTCATTTGAGATCCTTAACGATACAGGCGATGTTTACCATTCATGGCATATTCTGATTTCGGTGCAAAATGAGAGGGGTGAATTTGTATTGGAAGATGAAATCATTCCTCTTTTGGCTTTTGGAGGTAGTTTTGTATCAGGAAAGATCGAAATGGAAACGGGAAAATATGATCTGACTAAATTCATGGTAATCGGACCTGAAGGAGAAATTGTATATGCAGCACCTATAGAAGGCTCCTCAGTCGCCTGGCTTGTTGATGATCCTCTGCCACTTACGTTTAAAATAAGGCCCGGCGATGTAACCCGGATTAACCCCGAAGTTCTTCCCACAGGAAATTACCAGCCCGGGGATTTCGGATATGCTGCTTTTGGATTCAGGGTGGTCCGGCCTGTGAAGGCTTATGTTGCAGCCAAAGATGAAAATCCATTACGGCACGGTCCCACACAGATGGTACCGGCGCAAATGACCATCTTTGCCCCGGACGGAAAAATAATAAAATATGTTCTTGAACCTAAGATTAATGAAATACTCCTCAAACCGGAGTATAAAAGATTTCATGTGATAGTTGAAAACCCGGATTATTTACCTATTAAAAGTGAAATGGATTTAGAGACCCTGGAGAATACCTCTCCGGATAACCCCTATTTTTTCAGCTTCCGTCAGGAACAATACAATACATTATTCCTTCAACCCGGTCCTGAGGATGGAAAGGATGCGATGATCACCGATCTGGACCCCTCAGATAATTTCGGCGATTATGAATATTTTGAGGCTAGTTTTATTACGGAATCACCGTTAACTGTTATGAGAACCAGGAGAAGCCTGATACATTTTGACCTATCTGAGTTGCCCAAGTCAGCAAGAGTTGAGAAAGCAGACCTGGTAGTAAATTTTGAAGCTCCCTTATGGGACAATCTTTATGAGCCTGAAATTGATGAATCTGTGCTCCGGGATAATCAGCTCGTATTCCGTCAGATCATTGAACCCTGGGAAGAGAATGAGGTTACATGGGAAAACCAGCCTGCAAGCATTAAAGCCAATCAGGTTTTTGTTAAGAAACATCCTGAAATGAGCTCCAGTCAGCGAATTTATGATGTAACTTCATTGTTTGTGCCCGTACAGGAGGTTGCTGCTCCCAATTATGGCTTTATTTTCATGCATCCTCATGAAAATCCCACCCCGGGAGGATTTCAGTTTGCTTCCAGTGATCACCCGGTAAAAGAAATGCGCCCAAAGCTCGTTGTAAAGTATTCATATTATAAGGATTAAGGTTAAGGGGTAGAAATAGAAAGCTACGGTTGGCACGTATCTGTATAGCGGAACCCTTGGATGATGAAGGATAAAAAAACGTATTATGATCCTTACTAACCCCGATAATACGTACGCGTCAACTTAAAATTGCGATATGCCCTGTCAGGTTCGGATGTGGACGGGTGACCGGAAATTGCTTTTTATAATAAAAAATTCCTATAAGCCATACCCATTCAAATAATTATTTTCCTATCTTGATGATTTGTAACATTTAACTCATTAGTGTCCGTCCATAATGTCCGATATCTGCGTTGCTGCAAAAATTTTAAATCCTCAAATACATTAGTATACTGCGGTTTAAAATTTTTGCGCGCCTTGATCTCGAACATTATGATCCAGACACCCGACTTTATTGACAAACACTCATTAGCTATGAAAATGAATCTTCGCCATTACCTGTACCTGCCAATATTTCTTCTTATATTCCTTTTTGTGAATTCATGTCAGAGGCCTTCAAAAACCACTTTTGTATTTATCCCGGAAACTGCCTATACAGTTGTGACCATGCATCCCGGTAATTTATTGGAAAAGGGCAAATTAACCGAGCTTGATTTCCTTAAGGAGGGAACATCCAGATCTGAGCTCGCCGAAAGGATCATGAATGATCCGGAATCCTCAGGAATCGATATGGATAATTACTCTAACTTCTTTCTTTTCGGGAAAGACCCTTCATACGGAGGATTTGTTGTGGGTGTAGATAATAAAAAGAAATTTGAGAATACCATAAATGATCTGGAGCTGGAGGCAGATCAGGAGTTCGAAAGAGGTAAACTCGGAAAATATGATCTGATAAGCCTTGATGCCGGTATTGCCCTTTATGACAACTCAGTGGCCCTGATACTTTTCAGCATGGGAAGATGGGGCGATGACCTGGAGGAAATAGCAGAAAAGCTTATCAATCTTGAAAAAGAAGATCAAATACTTTCTGATAAAGATTTTAACAGGTTCCTTGGAAAACAAAAAGACATCAATGCCTGGTTTACTTCAACCAATATAAAAGGAATGGGACAGTTGGGTGATGCGATGGATCTTCTCGGCGGACTTAAAAATAATTACGGGCATGCATTCCTTGAATTCAAAAAAGGGTCGGTGATACTTACAACCAACCTGAGGTTCAATCAATCTATGGAGGAGACCATTGAGAAATTTAATTTTCTTGATAAAAATGCAATACATGCTCTCCTGGAATACATGCCTTCCAAAGACCTAGTCTTTATTGGAAATACCAATGTAGATTCTAAAAAAATAATCGATCTCCTGAAATTCATAAATAAAGATTTTAACAGGGTACTGGAGGATATGACAAAAACTCTCGGGATGGATGAAGATGCTATCAGAAATGCTTTCAGCGGAGAAATGGCCTTTAGTATAAATGGGGTAAACAGGTTTAATTTTGAGGATAAAGATATGGATGAAGATTTTGATTTTGAAAAGGATATACTCGTTGTTACCGGTGCCACAAGAATGAAAAATGAAATACTCTTCCGCAAATTCCTGGATATGGCAGAAGAAAAAGGTGCCGTACAGGAAAAAAACGGTTATTACATGGTAAAAAACAAGGGTATTCCTGCATACATGGTATTGAACAATAAAGATCTCGTTGTATCAAATAAAGAGGAAACCATTAAGGAAATCACCGAAAAAGGAAGAATGGAGGATAATGTAACAAAAGCAGAATACAGTGAAATTCTTACCAATAATCCAATCTGCTTTTATCTGAATCTCGATGCATCATCCTATTCGCATGAAATGCAGGAATTCATTGACAGGGAAATGAATGAAAAGCTGGAAATGGGACTTGAAACATTTGGGGCAAGTCTTAAATCTCTTTCATTTTCTGCCAACCTGGAAGAATGGGAATTAAGAATGGACCTTAATGAAGATGATAATTATAGCTTGTATACCTTATTACGTGAGGTTGACAGACTCTAAGTATAAAATTAAAGGATGATAATTGAATTAAAAGGACTGATTCCGCTTCCTCTCAAAGAGATCGATCACAACGACTCTGATTTATGGGAGGCGGAATCAATAATTTTTAAACCGGGTGAATATATTTTTCTTTTTGCAGATTCCGGTAAAGGCAAAACAAGCCTGCTATCCATAATATATGGATTGCGAAAGGACTACCAGGGGAATGTTCTTCTGGACGGAAAAGATCTTTCTGCAATGAGTTTAAAAGAACTATCTGAATTAAGAAAGAAAAAAATCAGCTACATATTCCAGGGCCTTGAACTCTTTGATGAGCTCACGGCCCTGGAAAATATTATGCTAAAAAACCGGCAGACGGGTTTTAAATCCACTGAAGAGATTCAGGAGATGGCGATAAAGCTTGGCATTTCAAATTTTATGCACCGGAAAGCCGGTATTCTCTCCTTCGGGCAGAAGCAGCGGGTAGCCATTATAAGAGCCTTATGTCAGCCTTTTGAATTTCTTCTGGCGGATGAGGTTTTTTCCCACCTTGACAGAAATATCAGAGAAAATGGATTCGACCTGCTCAGGGAAGAGTTAGAGAAACAAAAAGCCGGACTGCTATTCACCAGTCTTGGTGAGCACAAAAACAATCCCATATTTACTAATAAGTACAGGGTATAAATAATGATTGGGAGTTTAATACGGAAAAATTACAGCAGCATTCAGATCTTTGGGGCTTCAGTAGGGGCTCTGGCAGGTTTGGTATTGTTGCTCTCTGCAGGTCAGTTCTACATTGAAATGGATAATGTAATGCAGGAAAACAGAGACCTTATCGATCCCGAATATATAGTCATTAACAAGCAAATATCTTTCCTTGAAACCTTTAATATCCGGGAGGCAACATTTTCCGAAAAGGAAATCATAGAAATCAGGGAACAATCATGGTCCGAAAAAGTAACAGGTTTCATATCCAACCAGTTTGCTCTGAGTGCTTTTACAGATAGTGAACGTTTTCCGGATTTCTATACCGACTTATTTTTCGAGGCCATACCTGATGAATATTTGGATGTTAAAGATGAAAACTGGAAATGGAAGCCCGGAAACAGGACAATCCCAATAATCCTTCCCCGGGAATATCTTAATCTATATAATTTTGGTTTCGCTCCCAGTCAGGGTTTACCACAGATATCGCCCCGCACCGTCAGCATGGCCGGATTTACCATCAATATCCGTGGGAAAGGCAAATCTCAGGAATTCAGGGGAAAGATCACAGGATTCTCCAACAGGGTCAACAGTATTCTTGTACCATATGAATTTCTGAAATGGGCAAATGAAAAATTCGGTTTTCAGGATAAGGAGAAAATCTCAAGGCTTGTAATTGTGACAAAAGACCCGACCAATCCTGAAATCGTCTCTTTCCTCGAAAAGAAAGGATATGAAACGATAAAGGAAAAACTGAAAAGCAGCAGGCTCAATATTATCCTTAAATTCATCATTTCATTTTTAGGGTCTCTCGGCTTTTTCATAATTTTCCTTGCATTTATGGTTTTTGTGCTGAGCTTCCAGTTAATGATAGCACGTTCTTCTGAAAATATCCGGAAATTAAAGTGGATCGGATACCATCACCTTGAAATTAGCAGGCCGTATATCATGAATTTTACATTTATATTGCTCATCCTTTGCGTATTCACTATAATTTTACTTTATGTATTGAAGTCCCTGCTTGATAATTATATAAGTGGGTGGGGAATAGAACTGACGGATGGATTTCATCCCTGGGTCATTGCAGGAGGAATGGGGCTGGTGCTGTCGATCTTTACGGTCAATGCTTTTGCTATTATCAGACAAACCAGAAACATTAAATAGAGTCTGTCCATAATGTCCGATATCAAGGCGCGCCCGCTTGGTGGGGAAATTGCTGGCAATAATCTTTTTAATAAAACTTGCATCTGGAAGTATTCTTTCCTAACATCAATAAAAAAAAATAAATACATTTGGGAAAAGTAAAAGCAAAAGCACTTGAAAGAGGTATCCGTCATACTGCTTAGCAGCGTCAAATTTGCAATGATCTTTCCACTTGCCATCCTTGAGTATAAAATGGGGATCTTAAAAACGATGTTATTGACAAATCTGGGGGGGCTTCTCGGGATCTTTTTTTTCAGTTATATTGCTGATATACTAATTCATTTATGGAAAAAGCATATCAGCATTCATATAAGAAAATACCGTGAAAAAAGGGGTTATAACCCGAAGAAGAAAAAAATTTTCACCCGGAAAAACCGCCGGATTATAAATATCAGAAGTAAATACGGGCTTATCGGAATCGCATTTGCCACACCCGTAATTCTCTCGATCCCGCTTGGAACATTCTTAATAGTTAGATATTTTGGGAAAAAACCGGCTACGCTCTCCTGGCTTGCAGCAGCTAACCTGGTCTGGTCTTTTATTTACGTGATTTTTTACACCTTTTTGTATGAATTTTACCTGGAGATCTTTGCGACTGTTTGATCCGGCTTTATATTTTCCCTTCATCCGAAAAACTATAATATTGAGTGTCTGCAATAATGATGTGATCCAGAAGGTTGATATCCATGGTGGAAGCTGCCGATTTTAGTTTCTCTGTGATCCTGATGTCGGCCTGACTCGGACGTGTATTGCCCGAGGGGTGATTATGACAGACAATGATGGCAGAAGCAAGACGACTCAAAGCCTTATTCAAAATAATTTTTGTATCAATAACAGTTCCGCTGGTTCCCCCCTTGCTTATGCAGACATTTTCGATAAGCCGGTTTGAGCGGTTCAGGAGCATAATCCAAAACTCCTCGTGAGGAAGGTCGCCAAGAAGCGGCTGAAAGATCCTGAAACTATCCTTACTCGAGCTTATCTGTATTTTCTGAACCGGATCTGAATATTTTCTTCTTCTGCCAAGTTCAAGAGCTGCCAGAATCACAATTGCTTTTGCATTTCCTATCCCCTTAATCTTTGTCAGATCCTCAATTGTCATTTTCCCGAGTTCCACAAGATTATTAGAAAATGAAAACAGAAGTTGTCGGGATAATTCCAGGGCAGATTTATTGCGAGTGCCCGAGCCTATCAAAATAGCAATTATTTCTGCATCACTAAGATTTTCAACTCCTTTCTTTAGTAATTTTTCTCTCGGTCGGTCCTCTACCGCCCAGTTTTTAATGCTAAGATTTTTGTATTCCATAACGTAAGGTACTTTATACTTTATGGAAAAAATGAGAAAATCTCAGCGTTTTATACTGTAAGATACTGATAATCTATCGCTTTAGTCAGTCCTGTTCATACCTCAATTTTGAGCAGATACATACGTCGAAACCCGACGATATAGCATTATATATTTCAATGGAACCGGACATAAAGGCAAAAAAAAACCACCCCGTTCCGGGGTGGCTGAAATTAGTATTTATCTTGTTATATTTTTCTTATCCGGAAAGTCCTGTCACATGCTTATTCAGGCTTGACTTGAGGTTTGCCGCTTTATTCTTATGAATGACTTTCTTTTTTACAAGCTTGTCGAGTAATGAGGTAACAGAGGGATATAACTTCTCCGCTTCCTCTCTCTCTGTTGTACCTCTTAAGGTTTTTAAAGCTTTACGCATGGTTCTTGCATAATAATGATTGGATAACCTGCGTGTTTCACTTTGTCTCATTCTTTTCTTTGCTGACGGATGATTTGCCATTATATTAGTCTTTTAAATATTTCAGTTCTGTTTAACAAAAAACGGGTTGCAAAAATAAGGAATATATTTAATTATAAAAAGATTTTTATTAATTATTTCAAAACAAGTGAATTTGCCTCTAAGGTTGATTTACAGATCAATGGATTTATGAAAATGCATCATACTTCCCGGGCAGGTTTTTATCAGGACATTCATCCAGCAATTCCCCTGGTGTTTTCCCCAGCACAGGATGTATAAAACCAGAAGCAATTTCAATTAGCGGCACCAGGGTGAAGGCTCTCAGATGGAGTCTGGGATGAGGAATGACAAGGTCTTTTTCATAAATTATTTCTTTTCCATAAAAAAGAATATCAATATCCAGGGATCTGTCTTCGTACTCGGGGCTTTTTTTCTTCCTTCCCGATTGTTTTTCAATTTCTTTCAGGAAGCTGAGTAATTCCTGCGGACCTAATTCGGTCTCAACTCTCAGGCACTGATTCAAAAATGAGCTTTCACTCTGGTAACCCCATGGGATGGATTCGTAAACCGATGATGTAGAATCGATTTTCATCCGTGATTGTATGCGATTACGGGCAAACCTCAGAAAAGCGTTGCGGTCACCGAGGTTGCTTCCGGTTAATAAATAGACATCTTTCATAAAGATTTAAGGTAAAATTAAGTTTATTTGTTTAAATCATATTAATCTTTGTAACTTTATTGCTTAACACATCCCATTTATTTAACCAAAAAAAATAAAAAAATGAAAGGATTTTTTAAATTTACGTTAGCATCTGTTTTAGGTGTTATTATCGGCCTGTTAATCTTTGTTTTCATCATAGCAGGCATAATAAGTTCAGCATCAAAAGAAAAAGCAGTCAGCCTTGAGGCCGGCACCGTGCTTTATACAGAATTCAGCGATCCCATTATTGACAGGCAACCCAAATCCCCTTTCGAAAATTTTAATCCCATGACCTTTAGCCCGGAAATGCGACTGGGTTTAGACATGATACTTGAAAATATTCAAAAGGCGAAGGATAATGAAAATATTTCCGGAATCGTAATGAATCTTGATATCGTGCCGGCGGGGATGGCTACACTCAATGAGATCAGAAATGCTCTGCTTGACTTTAAAAGTGAAGGGAAATTCATTATGTGCTATTCCAGATTGTTTACTCAAAGCTCCTATTTTCTGGCCACTGCAGCAGATAAAATATATCTTACCCCGGAGGGCCAGCTTCCCCTGCTGGGAATGAGTGCCGAAGTACTATTTTTTAAAAAAATGCTGGATAAGATCGGTGTCGAAATGCAGGTATTCAAACACGGAGAATACAAAGGAGCTGTTGAACCCTTGCTTTATGAAAGTTTAAGCGAAGAAAACCGTGAGCAGATACAGGAATACCTCAACTCATTATGGGCACATATGATTGATGAGATCGCTGAAACAAGGGATATCCCTGCCGGCGAACTAAATAACTGGGCAAATAACCTGGAGGCCATAAATGCGGAAGATGCTCTCCGGAATAAACTTGTTGACGGACTGATCTATTATGATGAATTTATTGATGAAATAAAAACACTTACCGATACTCCGGAAGAGGAAGATGTGAAAACAATTTCCTTTGCCAGGATGGATAAAGTTCCTAAAGAGCGTAAAGAAAAAGGTCTGGCCAAAGACAAGGTAGCTGTGGTATACGCCGCCGGTAATATTATTGATGGTGAAGGAGCCCCTGATATGATCGGTGGAGATAAATTCTCAAAAACTATACGTAAAGCCAGGAGAGACAGTTCCATTAAAGCTATTGTACTAAGAGTTAATTCCGGCGGCGGTTCAGGACTTGCTTCGGATATAATCTGGAGGGAAGTAAAACTGGCAGCAGAAGTAAAACCTGTAATTGCTTCTATGGGTGATGTGGCGGCGTCAGGTGGATATTACATTCTTGCTCCCGCTACAAGAATATTGGCAAATCCAAATACCATTACCGGATCTATTGGTGTATTTGGCGTGTGGCCCAATATAAAAGAATTAATGAATGAAAAGCTTGGAATAACCTCAGATATTGTTAAAACAAATGACCATGCTGATTTCGGATTTCCTCTCAAACCCCTGAATGATATTGAGCAGGAAAAATTATCCGAAGAGGTGGACAATTTTTATGAAGGATTCGTGAATGTAGTAGCAGAAGGCAGAGACATGAGTTATGAGGAAGTGGATGCCATTGCCCGCGGTCATGTATACAGTGGAGAAGATGCTCTTGAGATCGGGCTCATTGACGGATTCGGTGGGCTTGATGAAGCTATTAAACTGGCTGCCTCCGAATCGGGTCTGGAAACCTATCGCATTGTTAAACTTCCTGAAATAGAAGACCCTTTCCAAAAAATAATAAGCGATCTTACGGGAGGAAATACCAAGGTTGAAATCCTGAAAAATGAACTCGGCGAAAATTACTATTATTATAAAAGACTTGAAGAAATTAAGTCGATGAAAGGAATACAGGCAAGGATGCCTTTTGAGCTAAGGATCAGATAAGAGTATATCCTAATAGATTTTACATAAAATAGCGACGCCAGGAATGGACGTCGTTATTTTTTTATATCGGTCCGGCTTAAGGAATTTTATTATTTTTGCAGCCTGTTATGAAGAGAAAAAAAATACCTGAATACCTGCTACTGCCCTTATCAGTGATTTACGGACTGTCTGTCATGGTCCGCAATAAACTCTTTGACCTAAATCTTCTTCCATCAAAGGAATTCAATATTCCGGTTATTTCCGTGGGAAACATAAGAGTTGGCGGGACAGGGAAAACACCTCACATCGAATACCTGGTGGAATTATTAAGAAAGGATTACCGGGTTGCCGTTTTAAGCCGAGGATATAAAAGAAAAACACGTGGTTTCGTGTTGGCCGGGGAAACCACAGGTCCAGATCAAATTGGAGATGAACCCTGTCAGATAAAGCAAAAGTTTCCGGAAATTTTTGTTGCCGTCGATGAAAAAAGAAGTCGCGGAATTCATAAACTTATGCTGATGATCCCCGGCCCTGACGTAATCCTTCTTGATGATGCATTCCAGCATCGATACGTAAAGCCCGGACTATCAATCCTTTTGGATGACTTTCAGCATTCTATGAGGAAAGATGCCCTGCTTCCCTCTGGTAGACTGAGAGAGCCATGGCAGGCGAAAAAAAGGGCGGATATTATTCTGGTAACAAAATCTCCTCCTTCATTAAAGGCTATTGATATGCGTATCAGGGCGAGGGAAACCATGCTGGATGAATTTCAGCACTTATATTATACCCGGATTATAGCCAAAGAAATATACGGACTATTTTCTGTGAAACGGGAAAAGTTGAATCTGAAGAAACCTGAAATTCTTTTGGTGACAGGTATTGCAAACCCGCGAACCGTTAAACCTCTGGTAAGGAAGATCAGCACCAGCATAAAGGAAATTAACTTCAGCGATCATCATAAATATACCGAGAAAGACATCAACAGGATCCTGTCTCTCTTCTCAGTAATGGATCCGGAAAATAGCATCATCCTTACAACAGAAAAAGATGCGGTTAAACTGAGAGAATTCAGAAATGTCTTTGATTCTGTCGGGGAAAAAATATTTTACCTCACCATTTCAGTAGAATTTCTGAACAAAGATGATAAGAACTTTAATAATCAAATTTTAGACTATGTTAGAAGCAATAAAAGAAACAGTGTCCTTTATAAAAAGTAGGATTAAAGAAGAACCCGAAGTGGCAATCATTCTGGGTACAGGACTTGGCAGTGTGGTTGATGATATAGAGATTTCAGATTATATTCCTTATACGGATATTCCCAACTTTCCGGTAAGCACTGCTCCGGGACATAAAGGCAGGCTTATTTTCGGGGTTCTTGGAGGAAAACGATGTGTGGCTATGCAGGGCAGATTCCATTTTTATGAAGGCTATACAATGGAAGAGCTGACTTTTCCTGTGAGGGTGATGAAATACCTTGGGATAAAGTATCTCTTTATCTCTAATGCCAGCGGGGGAGTCAATCCGGATTTTGAAATCGGAGATCTGATGATAATTGATGATCATATTAACCTCATGCCAAATCCTCTTGTCGGAGTTCATTATGAGGAATTCGGTGATAGATTTCCCGATATGAGCCAGCCCTATGATAAAAACCTGATATCAATGGCCGAATCTCTTGCGAAAGAGCAAAAAATAAAAGTGCAGAAGGGATGTTACGTCGGAGTTACCGGTCCTACCCTCGAAACGCCTAAAGAATATCAGTATTTCCGGATAATCGGAGGAGATACTGTAGGAATGTCGACAGTTCCGGAAGTCATTGTTGCACATCAGATGGGGATCCCCTGCTTCGCAATATCAATTATTACTGATCTCGGCGTTCCAGGCAAAATTGTAGAGGTTTCAGTTGAAGATGTCCAAAAAGCCGCAGCAGAATCGGCACCTAAAATGGTCACCTTGATGGAAGAGATTATCCAAAAACTTTCATAATCCTGTGAAAAAAAAGGCTATAAGCAAAAACCAGAAAGATAATTTTCAAACTGCAAATGTTACAGTAGTAGGGATCTCTCATTTTCTGCATGATATCTACACTTCTTTTCTCGCTCCTGCACTGCCCTTTATTATTGAAAAATTAGGTATTTCCTATGGCATGGCAGGATTGCTGCATGTTATTCAGCGAATTCCCTCCCTTTTCAATCCGGCTGTAGGAATAATGGCCGATCGGATGAAAATGCGTTATCTGATAATTCTTTCTCCGGCCGTTACCGGCATTGCAATGAGTATGATTGGCCTGGCCCCCGGTTATGTTTTCCTGGCACTCCTGCTGCTGGTGTCGGGACTTAGTTCAACAATTTTTCATGTACCTACCCCAGTAATGGTCAAAAAAATTTCGGGTGAAAGGATCGGTAAGGGAATGAGCTATTATATGCTCGGGGGAGAGCTGGCAAGAACAGCTGGCCCAATGGTTATTTACGGTGTTATCAGCCTCTGGGGCTTTGAGGGAACATGGAAAATGATGCCCCTGGGCTTAATGGCCAGCGGATTGATGTACTGGAGATTAAGGCATATAGAAATTTCAACTGCCCTGCAAAAAAGTGCTCAGAAACCTGATTATCTCATGGTGTTCCTGAAATACCTTCCGATATTCAGTGTAACGGCAGGAATCACTCTGTTCCTTGGAGCAATGAAATCTTCTCTGGCTCTTTATTTGCCTACATTCATGACAGACCAGGGAGAAAGTCATTTTTTTTCTGATGCTTCCTTATCCATACTTCAGTTATCCGGGGCAGCAGGAACATTTATCTCAGGATCGCTATCGGATAAACTGGGGAGAACAAAAACTCTTTTACTGATTACAGTTACCTCTCCTTTTCTTATGCTTCTCTTCCTCACATCATCCGGAATATGGCAAATATTGATCCTGGGGATAATGGGGTTCTTTATTTTTGCACCTACTTCCGTACTTCTTGCCCTTATTCACGACCAGAAAACCGATAATATGGCCTTTTTAAACGGAACCTTCATGTTACTTAATTTTTTCATTAGCGCCTCTATGGTTACTATTGCAGGATTTCTTGCAGATCAGATCGGTTTTGAAATGACATTCCGCTATGCTGCATTTTTTTCCTTCGGAGCCGTGGGAGTGGTATGGTTTAACAGAAAAAAACTGGGATAACAAGACAGGATCTTCCTGTGCCAAATCATAGCAAGCCTTTCAATTCAATTTTTTTTATACCTTATAACTTACAATCTATCTATTTTTTTACGAGATATTGAAAATATTATTATTTTTGTATCCTATTTAGTGTCCATCAATAAAGTCGGGTGTCTGTTCCGATAGCTATCGGAACATAATGTTCGAGATCAAGGC
>CAYRTD010000073.1:0-19435 GCA_964426915.1 uncultured Bacteroidaceae bacterium
TCGACTGAAAATCCGGAGCGATAGCGGAGGATTTGAGGGAGAAACCTCTCTCTCCGTCAAGTACGAAAAATCGTATCAATAACACTCAAAACACTTCTGAGACATCCTCAATAAAGTAAAGTGTCTGATTCAATCCTTCACCTCCTGCTCTCCTACCGGATTTTCTTTCTTCGGTTTAATCTTCACAGAATAATAAACAGCTCCGGCTGCCATCAAAACAATCAGGATGGAACCGATCAAGGCTACTTTAGCACCGATGAAATAGGAATCCGGTTTGAATTCAAATAGAATTGTTCCCTCGCCCTCAGGAACTACCAGTCCGCGCAGGATATAGTTTACCCGGAAATGAGGAACTTCCAGTCCGTTAATACTTACCTCCCAGCCCTTTGGGTAATATATTTCTGAGAACACAGCAATCTGAGTAGTAGCTGTGGAATATTCGTATTCCAGGCGATTGGGTGCATAATCAACAAGTTCAATCGAAGCATTACTGTCCTCCTGGAACCTTGTATCTTCAAGGTAGATTTGGAATCTCTTATCGACCAGCGCCTCAGTTGAAGGATCAAAATCATCAAGAAGCTCCATCTCCTGGTCAGCATCTTCCACGATCTTATAGTCAGAAATGAACCATGCATTTCCCAGATTGGTATTTCTTCTCACTGCGATCGCCTGTCCACTGGAAGGATCCCTGTTAATAAGATATTTGGTATTAAGCATATCCAGCACTTCCTTATCATATTCACCCTCTATGTGTTGAGTATAAACTTCCTGGTAGCGACGCATTTTTGCCCCGTGATATCCTCCCAGAGACTTGTGGAAATAAGAAGCTCTTGAACTGGACATTGGATTCCCGGCAGTCATATCATACACCCGGTAGGAAAGAGTTTTATCTTTCAGTATCTCCAGATCAGCCGCATTTGGCTGGAAAGGAGTTTCGGTCAGCCTGGCGGAAACAAAATTCTCATCATTCAGATACCTCTTATTTACAGGCCACAAATCAATTAATATCAGCAATCCCAGAGCAATGTAAAAAGGAACGTGCTTAATTTTTTTGAGTGAATATATATATAACAGTGCTGCAGTCAGCAAAACAAATACAAGAGAACGGAAAGCATCTTTTCTTAATAAATCAGCGCGATCTTCCTTCATTACATTTACCAGGTCTCTTGCCCCCTGTTCAGTGAGGATCTCATCTTTCGGAGAATTCAGATCTGACATTCCCGGGAACAAAGCAAAAAGTAAAGCAATGCCCCCAACAATGTACAGGGAATATTTAATTGAAGTCAACAGCTCCTTCTTTTTATACTCACCAAAAAGCATTTTATTTACACTCAGGATCGCCAGCAGTGGAATCGCAAGTTCTGCCATAACAAGGATCATGGATACCGTCCTGAATTTATTATATCCCGGGAAATGATCGAGGAAAATATCGGTAAGGAACATGAAATTCCTACCCCAGCTAAGCAGGATAGAAAATACCACGACGGTAAACAGCCACCATTTAATGGGTCCGTTCATAAAAAACATTCCAAACACAAAGAGGAATATAAGAACGGCACCAATGTAAACCGGTCCGGAAGTTCCCGGCTGAGTACCCCAATACTGAGTAAAAAAATATCCATTTTGGTTAATGACCTGTGCAGCATTCTGAGGTCCACTGGTTTTAGCAAGATGATCAAAAGTCTTTGAGTCCCTGTCTGCTAAAAGCTTACCGGATGAGCCACCTTTAAAATTAGGGATCAGAAGATTAAATGTTTCGTCAATTCCATAGGACCAGTTGGTAGCATAGGGCTTACTCAATCCGGTTGTCTGATCCTCGCTTTCGGCAGTAAGTTCGGTTGGTCCGCGCAAAGAATACTCCGAATACTCCAGAACAGACCAGAAATTAACAATGTTTACACTTACAGCGATAATAACGGCAACGATAAGGGCTCCCACTGCCCTTATCAAACGGGAATAATTATTGTTTTTTATCACCGTGACTAATTCAAATACTCCAAATATGATAAGTATTAGAAGGGTATAATAGGTAATCTGAAGGTGATTTGCGATTAACTGAAGGCCGACAAAAATACTGGTTAACACCGCACCTATAATAAAATCTTTCCGGAAGGTATAAAAAACACTTCCTATGATCATGGGCATATAGCCCAGGGCAATGGCTTTGGTAATATGTCCGGGTTCCAGAATAATAAACAAATAGGAAGAAAAACCATAGGCTATTCCCCCGATAATACTAAGCCAGGGATTAATTCCAAACAAGAGCAGGAGGATATAAAACCCGAACATATAGAGAAATATATGTACCACTGGTCTTCCTGCCTGAAAAGAGAATACCCGGTATACCTTTAAGAGAATATTATTTGGTATTTTCATTTCAATCAGATAAGCAGGCATCCCTCCGAACATGGAATTGGTCCAGAGTGCAACTTCACCGGTCTCCTCTTTATAATCTTTTATTTCCCTTGACATCCCAAGATAACCTTTCATATCAGACTGACTCAGTTCCTTTCCCTGAAACATCGGTGGAAAATACAGACTGGGAATTATAATAAATATTAAAATAGCAATTGCATGGGGCATTATAGAAAACCCGGACTTTTTCATTTTTGTATTTTTTTTAGGTTTTAGCAAATATAGGAATTATGAGATAAATCTTTATCATAATAATACCTCCACTTTTATAATTGGAGATTCTGTCAGTCTTTCAAATATATACCACCCTGACAGTATGCATCAAATTAAGTAGTGTCTGTCCATAATGTCAGTGAGACTATGATTTTGATTTTCAAAATCATTTAGTCGAACTGATCCCGAGCAATAGCGAGGGATCCCATAATATTAAGTGGCTACCTGCGCCTTGATCTCGAACATTCTGTTACGATAGCTATCGGAACATAATTTTCGGGATCAAAGCCTGATCCGTTCTTAAAACGGGGGCACGCAACCGCAGTATACTAATGAATTCATGGATTTAAAATTTTGGCAGCAACAACGTCCTTCTCTCTCTATCCATTTCAAATCCATTCATATTTGCTCTAAGCATCCTGGACAGCACTCCTCCTTTCTGAGGCTTTCTAAAAAGTATTTTTTAATTTTAGGTTTTTTTCTGAAACTCCAGCTCCTGTCAGGTAGAATCATGAGCTATTCAGGAATAAATTCTTATCTTTAAACTTTCAATAATAACCCTACAGATTCATCAGAAATGCTTAATAATAAATCAATTCTTATTACAGGAGGAACAGGAAGCTTTGGTAAAAAATTTACTGAAATAATCCTTAAAAAATACCCGGATGTTAAAAGACTGGTGATATTCTCACGCGATGAACTTAAGCAGTACGAAATGGGGCAGGATTATCCGAAAGAAAAATATCCCATGATCCGTTTTTTTATAGGTGATGTGAGAGATGAAGCCAGACTGATCCGTGCCACGGAAGGAACTGATGTGATTATACATGCTGCAGCACTTAAGCAGGTCCCTACCGCGGAATACAATCCGGATGAATGTATCAAGACCAATATAGGGGGTGCACAAAACGTAGTTTCGGCAGCTCTGCAACAAAATGTTAAAGTAGTTGTGGCTCTTTCTACCGACAAGGCCGCTGCCCCTATCAACCTTTATGGGGCAAGCAAGCTGGTATCGGACAAATTATTCATATCTGCAAATAATATTAAGGGAACCCGTGATCTCAGATTTTCAGTCGTGAGATATGGTAATGTAATGGGCTCCAGAGGTTCCGTAATTCCCTTTTTCCTCAGGGAAGGTAAAAAGGGAATACTACCTGTTACTCATAAAGATATGACCCGCTTTAACATTTCCCTGGAAGAAGGTGTTGAAATGGTTTTATGGGCAATCGAAAACGCCATGGGAGGTGAGATATTCGTACCCAAAATCCCCTCTTATTCCATCGGAACTGTTGCCAAAGCCATTGCGCCTGATGCAGAAATTAAATATGTAGGAATCAGACCCGGAGAAAAATTACATGAAGAGATGATCACCGCAAGTGATTCATATAATACTATTGATATAGGCGATTATTATGCCATTCTGCCTATGGGAGATAAGAAAAAACGCTATCTTGACTACTATAAAGGAAGTAAAGAGGTTGAAAAAGGATTCAGTTATAATTCAGGTAAAAATGAGGAATGGATAGATGCGGAAGAAATGCGGGAACTTATAAGAGAATATGTTGATTCGGACTTTAAGCCTTATAAATGATGAAAAGAATACCCTATGGAAGACAGAATATAACACCGGAAGATTTATCAGCGGTAAATGAGACTCTGCTTTCAGATTTCATAACCCAGGGACCTAAAGCAGAAGAATTTGAAAAGACATTTGCTAAATATGTAGAGGCAGATTATGCCATTTCTGTTGTCAACGGAACTGCTGCACTGGATCTTTGTGTGAAAGCCCTCAACACCGCTCCGGGTGAAAAGTTTATCACCACCCCCATAACCTTTGTGGCCTCAGCCAATTGTGTGCGTTTCAACAATGGTGAAGTACATTTCTGTGATATTGACCGGCAAACTTATCTGATGGATCTTAACAAGCTGGAAGATATCTTAAAGAGAGAACCGCCCGGAACCTATAAAGGGATTATACCCGTTGATTTCACAGGCTATCCGGTTAACCTCGAAGAACTCAGAACCCTGGCTGATAAGTACAGCTTTAACATCATAGAGGATGCCTGTCATGCTCCCGGAGGATCCTTCAGGGATTCCGGATCAGACTGGCAGAAATGCGGGAATGGGAATTATGCCGACATGGCCATCTTTTCCTTTCATCCGGTTAAACATATAGCAACAGGAGAAGGAGGAATGATCACAACCAATAATCCGGATCTATATAACAAAATGAAAAGCCTTCGGAGTCATGGCACAACGAAAGATCCCGATCGTATGTTTGAAAATCATGGCGGCTGGTATTATGAGATGCAGGAATTAAGTCATAATTTTCGTCTCACGGATTTCCAGGCTGCTCTTGGATTAAGCCAGTTAAAAAGAGCAGAAGAAGGCTTAAAGAGAAGAAAAGAAATTGCATTAAAATATAATGAATCGCTTTCTGGTATTGAATCAATAAAATTATCGCCTATTGCGGAAAACATTGATCATGCCTATCACCTTTATGTAATTGAGGTCCCGGATCGTAAAAAGTTCTATGATTACCTGAGAGAAAATGGAATCTTCTCCCAGGTACATTACATACCGGTTCATTACATGCCTTACTATAAGCAGTTTGGCTGGAAAAAAGGCGATTTCCCGGAGGCAGAAGATTATTATGAACATTGCATCAGTCTTCCGATGTATCCAAGCCTGAGTGACAAAGAACAGGATTATGTAATTGAGAAGGTTATAGATTTTTTTAAAAGCTAAGACTATTATCTAATGGAAAATATTGCCATAATACCTGCACGTGGCGGAAGTAAGAGGATTCCGGGGAAGAATATAGTACCTTTTCATGGAAAACCTCTGATAAGCTATTCCATAGATATTGCAAAGAAATCCGGTCTTTTTAAAGAAATTATGGTATCCACTGACGATAAAAAAATTGCCGGTATATCAGAGGAATACGGGGCCAATATACCCTTTTTCCGCAGTGAAAAAAATTCAAACCACTTTGCCACTCTTGCAGATGCAGTTAATGAGGTAATCTCTGAATATAAAAAAAGAGCTTACTCATTCAAATATGTTTGTTGCATTCTACCCACGGCCCCTTTGATCAGTCTTAAAAATCTAAAAAAAGGTTATGAATTAATTCTCACTGAAAAATTTAATTCAATAAGACCTGTTGTTCGGTTCAATTATCCAATTCAGCGTGCTTTCAGACTGGAAAAAGGTATGGTGAATTTTATTTATCCGGAAAATGCCGGAGCCAGATCTCAAGATCTTGAACCTGCCTTCCATGATGCCGGACAATTTTACTGGATGTATTTTGAAAAAGGAATGATAGCCAAAAAAAAAGGTGCATTTGAAATAAATGAATTGGAGGCCCAGGATATTGATGATAACACTGATCTGAAGCTGGCTGAAATGAAATATTCATGCCTTAATAAATCTTAGATGTCATCATCCCAAAAAAATATAGTATTCATCACTGAATGCAAAAAAAAAACCGGGGTGGGTCATCTTTCCAGATGTCTGTCTTTACGAGATGCATTTCATGAAAAAGGATATGAAACCTCATTTATAATCAATTCTGAAAAAAAATTTAATTTCAATTCATTCGGAATAAAACCAGCCATTTTTAACTGGATTTCAAATCCTGAGAATATTAAAAATTATATAGCGGATAATTCAATCCTGATAATCGATTCATACCTTGCTGCAGAAAAACATTTGAAATATTTAGCCAATCTTACTAATTACCCAGTTTTTATTTCTGATGTTAAGTTGAATTATTTTCCAAAAGGAGTCGTGATAATTGGAAATAGCTTTGCCCTTGAGCTTGACATCATCAATTCAAAAGAAGTACATTATTTATTAGGAATCAAATATGCTCTTCTACGTAAAGAGTTTTGGGACCTTGAAAAAAAGAAGGTATCTCCCGGCATAACAAAAATTTTAATCAGTCTTGGAGACACAGATCCAAAGGATCTAAAAATTAAGATCGCGGAAGTTTTAGCTAATGCATATTCCGAATGTATAATTACTGTATTAAGCAACAAGGAATTTAATATCAACTTGAAAAGAAAAAACCTCACCATTCTTTCAAAGAGGCTTAATGCTAAAGAAATGGCAGATTTGTTCCTGCAAAATGATGTAATTATTAGCAATGGAGGTCAAATGCTCGTAGAATGCATACGAGTAGGTGCTCCAAATATTTCAATTAAAATGGCTGAAAACCAGATCAGAAATATTGAGACACTTGCTGAAAAAGGATTAACCTTGAAAATACCAGATACAACCAACATAAATGCCCTAACGGATCAAGTATTAAATTATCTAAACATTCTTAAAGATTATAAAAAAAGATCGCAAATAAATGAATCATCCAAAAAGTTTATAGATGGGCAGGGTGCACGAAGAGCAAGCAAAGAAATTATAGACTATTATGGATCTTAAGATACATTCTCAAAAAATAAATATCAGATTAAATCTATAAAATGAAAAAATTAATGATTGTTGGTGCAGGGGTTGAACAAGTTCCGGCAATTAAAATCGCCAGAGAATTTGGTCATATTACAATTGTCACTGATATTTCTGAAAAAGCTCCCGGAATTAATTTTGCCCATAAAAATTACATAGTCAGCACAAATGATCCTAAAGGAAATTTAAAAATTGCTGAAAAAGAACAAATTGATGGAATAATGACACTTTGTTCTGAAACAGCTGTTCCGGTAATTACCTACGTCGCGACAAAACTTGGATTGCCCGGCATGAGCGAACATACAGCTCTTGCAGCTACAAATAAGGGAGTTATGCGAAGTGAGTTATCAAAGAGGAATGTGAGTTTAACAGGCTATTCTATGATTAATAATTATGATGAGCTAATTAAATTCACAAACCAGCATAAACCCCCGTGGGTCATTAAGCCCTCCGACTCCAGTGGTCAGAGAGGAATCAGATTGATTCACGGAAAAAAAGAATTGAAAGAAAGTTATTACGAAGCAAAAAAATTTGCTACCGATGGAAATGTAATAATTGAGGAGTTTGCCCGAGGACCTGAAATAAATGTAACATGCCTGGTAATTGATGGTGAGGTGCATATTTTATCTCTGTCAGAAAGAATCACTCTTCCTACTCCACATTTCGGGATTGCTAACATGCACCTTGCTCCTCCACGAATAGATGATTATGAAACTGAATCCATTAAAGCACAGGCGATTGAAGCAACAAAAGCAATCGGATTACAGAATGGTATATCTTATCCTCAAATTATCGCTTCTGAAGAAGGGCCAAAGCTTTTAGAAATTGCAGCCAGGATCCCCGGAGGAAATATGAGAGAAGTTGGATTGTATTTAAGCGGAATAGATATGATTAAAACCACAATCAGACAATCACTGGGAGAAAAAATAAATTATAAAGATTCAATCACCGAAGAAATCTATCCGGCATTGGCAATTCGATTTTTAACCTCACTTGATATTCATGCCAAAACCGAAATTATTGAAACCATAAAAGGAGTTGAAGAAGTATGCAATTTACCAGGCATTAAATTTTGTGATATCAGGTTAAAGGAAGGAGATATACCTCCACAACTTTCAAATTCTGCAGGTAGATTTGGCTCATTCTGTGCAGTGGGAAACTCAAGAGATGAAGTATTGAAAATTATTGATACAGCCTATAAAAAGATCATTATACAATGAAAGAAAAGTACTTCAATTATCCGAGAAAAGTATACATTATTGCCGAAATAAGCGCAAACCACAATCAGGATTTTAAGCTTACCCTTAAAACAATCGATGAAGCAAAAAATGCAGGTGCTGATGCAGTGAAATTTCAAACTTACACACCGGACTCTCTGAGTCTTGATGTTAATAACGAATACTTTGGACCCCATAAAAAGGGCCTTTGGAAAGGAAAAAGGCCCTATATTCTTTATAAAAAAGCAGCAATGCCCTGGGAATGGCAAGAAGAATTATCACAGTACGCAATATCACTTGGTTTAGAATGGTTATCAAGCCCATTCGATTTCAAGGCAGTTGATTTCCTGGAAAGTATTAATATTCCGGTTTATAAAATTGCATCACTGGAAATAACCGACATCCCTCTTATTGAGTATATCGCTTCAAAAAGAAAACCCATAATCATCTCAACAGGAGTGGCCAGTGTTGAAGATATTGAACTCGCATTGGATACATGCAGAAATCAAAACAATGATGAAATCAGCCTTTTAAAATGCACTTCACAATACCCGGCTCCCATAGAAGCAGCAAACTTGAAAACTATACCGGATATGAAAAAACGTTTCGGTGTTAAAATAGGATTATCTGACCATACCCCCGGTAGTATTGTACCGGTTGTGGCTGTGAGCCTGGGAGCTGAAATTATTGAAAAACATTTTATTATAGAACGATCAATTGGCGGTCCCGATGCTTCATTCTCAATGGAACCCTCCGAATTCAGACAAATGGTTCAGGATGTAAGAAATACAGAAAAGGCACTCGGTAAGGTTAGTTATGAGGTATCAGCACAAGATAAACTTCGAAGACGTTCTTTATTTGCTGTAAGAGATATTAAAAAAGGCGAGACAATTGATAAAAAAAATGTTCGCTCAATACGTCCTGGCCATGGCCTTCATCCTGGATTTTTCGCACAAATAAACGGGAAGAAAGCACGGAGAGATATAAAAAAAGGTACTCCCCTTCAGTTGGATGATATTGAATAAACATTTACAATTCCTACTTGAACATAATATCTTCTACAAATAAAGGTAATTACCAGAGCTCATCCCATATGCTGTTATCTCTCACTCTTTCAGAAACACTGTGCTTTTTGTAAAATCGGTCAAGATATTTTTTATAGTGTGATTGTAGTCTTCTTACATTCTCCAGACGCCATTTTTCAAACATCCATACCGTTTTCCTGAACTTTGGCAATTTCAGAAAAAGATTTTTTTGATAAAAAAACCTTCCCGTCATCAAAAGAAAATACATGAACCAGTATTTAAAGGAAAAATTGATACTCCTATCTTTACCTTCCTCAGGAACAATATCTTCAAGGCTTTTCATAAGAAAATATCCGGCCCTGATATGATTCATTCCATCAGCAAAACCAATGGTTTCCTTGTATATTTGTTTCCGGTTTTCTGAATGCTCCTTACTGTAAAATCCTGGTAATTTGCCTTTGTCATAAAACTCCTGAATGGCTTTAACAAAATCCTTAGAAGTCTTTATTACCGGGTTGCCTTTAAAAATATTGGTTCTGTTAAAATCCGGATCCGGATTAATGAATACTGTTTGTTTTCCCATTAACCAAGCTTCGATAGCTGTAGAAGTTTCAAATCCCACCCAAAAATCGCTGGCACTGATTAAATCATGAAGGTTTTCATTAGCCGTAATATATAATACATTAGGATAATCCCGAAACCGGATCATCTCATTTGGATTTTCTTTTGTAATCGTCGGATTAGCTTCATTAGGGTGACGCTTCAATATAAAGAGAACATCCGGATTAGCTTCAATGGCAGCTCTGAGAATAGCCTCAACCTTCAACATCTGATCTTCCATCCATCTTATCCGGGCATCAACATCTTTATTAATAACTTTCAATTCTTCTCTACCCTGTGCATTATAGATCTTTCCAAAAGCCCAGCCGGCATAGCCAATTACTTTTTTAAACTTTTGTAGTCCTTTATTTCTGAGATATTCCTCCTTTGAAATAAAATCATAAATAGTATAACGGTCAAAACCAACGGCTCCTGTAATTACGTTCCTGGTTCCTAGTTCAGGAAGCTCTTTGTCAAAAAAGATCTTTGTTCTTTCCGACCAGTGACAGATATATTCCTGGTAGAATTTCTTATCAGTATTATAACCATAGTAGTTAAATGTTCCATTTGTGCGGAAAATCCCTTCAGAAATCAGCGCAAATACTTTGATATTGTTTTCATGCGCATATTTTGTCACCAAATGATGAAATCTCGAACCGATAGTATTCGAAATGAGTACGATATCGGGTTTTTTCCTGTATATGTCATGAATATTCCAAATAAAAGAAAAATCAACCTCACAGTTCAACTCCCTTTCGGCAAAATAAATAAGAGGAATCATAATCTCTACATCCCTTCCATGATCATTATCAAAAAAACATAGTGCTTTATATTTGTTTTTTTTCATTGCTAACTTCATTTAAAAAACCTGCCAGTTTTTTCGTTTGGTTCTTCACATCAAACCGCTTTATCTCCTCTTCCAGAAAATCTTCCGATTTAATATTTTTTTTATAAGAATCATAAACAAAGGAAACATATTTCTTTATTTCATCCCTATTTTGATAATCAAGGCATCTTCCTGTACGTGTTTCTTTCAATATTTTATTCACATCTGAGTCTTCAGGACCCAGAGCAAGGACTGGCGTGTAGCTCCTCAAATATTCATACAACTTGCCGGGTAAACGACCCTTAACATTTTCCGCCTTATTCAGAGGAAGCAACAATAGGTTTGCCAGCCTCATGCTTGCAACAGCAAGGTCTTTGGTAATATGCCCAGGGTAAAGAGTATTATTTTCAAGGCCTAGTTCTCTAATATAATTTTTTATTGTATAGTCTACTTCACCAGGAAAATATATTAAAAGATCTTTATTAAAATCTTCAATTTCTGAACCTAATTCGGCCAACACTTCAAGAAATTTATCAGGGAACCTGTCCATTCCAAGTAATCCGGCATGGTTAATTACAAACCGCTTTGAAAGAGGGGTCAGCTCTAATCTACCGGCAGAGGACATTGCATCCCCGGAAAAATCCTCTTCATCGTATCCATAATAAAGTACACTAACATTACCTGCTCCTATTTTTTCCAGATCTTTTGCCCATGAGGGACTTGCTATAGTTATCTTAGCTGCCAGCCGGAAAACATCCTGTTCCATCTTTTTATGGATATTATCAGCAAAACGGGAGACCTTGAGTAGTTTATAATAATCCACTTGTGTCCAGGGATCCTGAAAATCAGCGATCCAGGGAATACCGGTTCTTTTCACCACATGATAAGCTATCCGTGTATTTGTGTGTGGTGGACCATCTGAAAAAATAGCATCTATATTCCCTTCTTTCACGATATACCGGCTTATCCTTTTTACAGCCGGCCTGATCCAGTACGCACGTGCATCCGGGATAAATAAATTTCCCCTGATCCATATAGCAAGTTCATCTATCCACGATCGTTTTCTGGACCGGACATATACAGGATTGGGACTCTCATGTGCTTTTCTTCCTGATACTTTTTTGAAGATATTAAAAGGTTCAATTATAGGAATTCTATGAACTTCTATCTCCGCAGGAATATGCTTGAAATTAGATTCATCATAAACAGAATAGCTTGCATTTTCAGCTGTAAAAATAACAGGCTCCCATCCATAGTTTCTTAAATATTTTGCGAATTTCAAACACCTGTGAACTCCAATCCCACCGCTGGGAGGCCAGTAATATGTAATGATAACTACCTTTTTTCGGGGCATTTTATTGAAGAGTTTCAAAAATACGCCTGAAGCTTACTTTCTCGGTAATAATCTCATGCACCTTATCAATGTCAATCCTTTCCTGTTCCATAGTATCGCGATAACGGATTGTAACTGTATTGTCTTCCAGTGTCTGGTGATCAACTGTTATACAGTAGGGTGTTCCAATAGCATCCTGCCTTCTGTACCGGCGGCCAATAGAATCTTTTTCCTCATACTGACAATTAAAGTCATACTTCATCTGATCAATAATAGCCAGGGCCTTTTCCGGAAGACCGTCTTTTTTTGTCAGAGGAAGGACAGCAAGTTTTACCGGTGCCAGAACCGGGGGCAATTTCAATAAAACCCGCATATCTTTTGATCCGTCTTCTTTGGTGAGCTCTTCTTCTGCATATGCAGCCGAAATAACCTGAAGGAACATCCGGTCCAGTCCGATGGATGTTTCCACAACAAAAGGAACAAAAGATTCACGGCTTTCAGGATCAAAATATTGCATTCTCTTTCCGGAAAGCTCCTGATGAGCGCCCAGATCAAAGTCGGTGCGCGAATGTATCCCTTCCACTTCCCTGAAACCAAAAGGGAAAAGAAACTCGATATCTGTAGCAGCATTGGCATAATGGGCCAGCTTTTCATGATCGTGAAAGCGGTAATTCTCCTCACCAAATCCAAGGGCCTGGTGCCATTTCATTCTGATCTTTTTCCAGTAATCGAACCAGTCCATTTCCTCACCGGGCTTAACGAAAAACTGCATCTCCATTTGTTCAAATTCCCTCATGCGGAAGATAAACTGCCTGGCAACGATCTCATTCCGGAAGGCCTTTCCAATTTGTGCTATTCCAAAAGGAAGTTTCATCCTGCTTGTTTTCTGCACATTCATATAATTAACAAATATTCCCTGAGCAGTCTCCGGCCTAAGATATACTTTAGATGCTCCTTCGGCAGTGGACCCCATTTCTGTTGAGAACATCAGATTGAACTGGCGAACATCCGTCCAGTTGCGGGTCCCGCTTATCGGACAAACAATCTCTGTGTCGATAATGATCTGTTTAAGCTCTTCCAGATCACCATCATTCATGGCTTTAACAAATCGTGTATTGACGGCATCAATCTTTCCCTGATTGGCCAGCACCCTGGCATTGGTTTCCCTGAAGGCTTTTTCATCAAACTCTTTACCAAACCTCTTTTCAGCTTTATTGATCTCTTTGTCAATCTTCGCCTCCAGCTTTTCTAGATACTCTTCTATAAGAACATCAGCACGATAACGCTTTTTTGATTCCTTGTTATCGATCAGCGGATCATTAAATGCATCGACATGGCCGGAAGCCTTCCAGACTTTGGGGTGCATGAATATCGCCGAATCAAGTCCTACAACATTTTCATGTAAAAGGACCATGGAATCCCACCAGTATTTCTTTATGTTGTTTTTCAGTTCAACTCCGTTCTGACCGTAATCATAAACAGCAGCAAGACCATCATAAATCTCACTCGATGGAAAAATATAACCGTATTCCTTGCTGTGTGCAATAAGTTTTTTGAAAAGATCTACCTGTATCATAGATAAGTAATTCATTAATTTAAATAGAATTGCAAAAATAGGAGAAAAACTACAGTAATGAATAAATCCAAAAAGAAAATATGAGAATTCATCGTCTTAAAGGAAGAATACCCGATAATAAAGAACATTTACATTGAATGAATCATACATAAAGCTTCGTATTCTTTCTGCATCAGTGATCTGCAATATTGATACTACTCTCTGATGAATACGCTCACAATTTGTCTTCCTAATCCCATTTCCGCAAGTCTTCTATATATATCAATAGTTTTTTCTATAGAAATATCATTCATGATAGTCTCAACCTTAAGCCTTTGGAGATGTACAGCACTACCTTTTTTGCTATCATTCACATAGTTGGTATCAGGATTAAACAAATTAAATTCTATGGGAAAATCTGCAATACTATCATAATGGTCCCATCCTGAATCCTTTACCATATTTTTCAATCCTTCCAGATTAAAATACGATATATGATCCGGTACAGCAATCCAATAATCTTTCTCAATCAGAGATTCTTCTTTTAGTATCTTTTGTATTATTGAAAAATCATTTGGTACTTCTATTATCATCAGGCTTCCTTTTTGACATAGAGAATGGCAAGTATTTACCAGATCTATTGGATTAATGACATGTTCAAGCACATTATCAAGCCAGATTAAATCAAATTTTTCACCATCCTGTTTTATGATATCTAAACTTTCGTATATATCTCCGGCCTTAAACTCCTTTAAACATTCAGGATTCTGAGTCACTATTCCATGACTTGAATAATCCACACCCAGAACATTCCAGCCTTTCCTTTTGAAGAAATTTAAAGCATATCCTTCACCACATCCAACATCCAATAATTTTGGTGTTCTATTGTTATCGATTTCATCTATTATCAAATGATACTTCTGAAGGATTTTGTTTTCAATATAATTAAGCTCAATTCTTGAATATTCTTTTTTGTGGGAAGCCATCTCATTTTGATAATACTTATCTGCATAATATTCCATTAATTCTTTATTCTCAGGTTTATTTTTCAATTCGTAGTAGCCATAGTTGTTTTTGATTATATCCATAGCAAAAATCTGTTAATTATTTAAAAATCTCATGCAAAGTAAATGAACTATATCAAAATATATCCTTTGAAAAATGATATTTTTCGCTATTAATCTTTTTTTTATGCCTTTCCAAATTCCAACCAGAATTGATATCTTTGGTCGTTGTCAAAGATTCTTATCCTCACCAATGGAAAAAAAAGTCGATTTCCTTGTCCTCGGAACCGGCCTCGCCGGTTTGAGTTTTGCATTAAAGGTTGCAGACCATGGTAAAGTATTGCTGGTATCCAAAACCAAGTTACAGGAAACAAACACCCGATATGCCCAGGGAGGCATTGCCGCTGTAACCCATGAACCTGATAATTACAAAAAACATATTGAAGATACCATAAAAGCAGGCGATGGCCTTTGTAACAGGGAGGTCGTTGAAATGGTTGTTGGGGAAGCACCCACTCAGATCGAAGAACTGATCAACTGGGGAGCCCGTTTTGATAAAAAGGATAGCGGAGAATATGATCTGGCCAGGGAAGGCGGACATTCGGAAAAGCGCATCCTGCATCACAAAGATAATACAGGAGAAGAGATTCAGCGCGCTTTATCAGAAGAAGTAAAAAAACATGAAAACATTGATATTCTGGAAGAACATTTTGCCATTGATATCATCACCCAGCACCACCTCGGAAAATTGGTAAAACGTCATCATACAAATACCGAATGTTACGGTGTCTACCTGCTCAATCTTAAAGATCATTCCATTCTTAAAGTGCTTTCAAAAATAACCATGATAGCAACCGGCGGGGCAGGAAATCTTTATCATACAACCACAAATCCTGCTATTGCCACAGGCGATGGTATTGCTATGGTATACCGGGCAAAAGGTGTGATTGAAAATATGGAATTCGTGCAGTTTCATCCTACCTCTTTGTACAATCCGGGGGAGAGACCTTCATTTTTAATTACTGAAGCCTTGAGAGGCCATGGGGCAATTCTTAAAACCCTTGATGGAGAAGAGTTCATGCACAGATATGACAAAAGAAAAAGCCTTGCACCCAGGGATATTGTCGCACGTGCCATAGATAATGAGATGAAAGTCAGGGGACAGGATTACGTATACCTTGATGCAAGTCATTTGGATCCTGATGAATTAAAATCTCATTTTCCAAATATTTATGAAAAATGTCTTGAACTTGGAATTGATATAACAAATGACATGATCCCGGTGGTCCCTGCAGCTCATTACCTCTGCGGTGGTATAGAAGTGGAGGTAAATGGCAGAAGCTGGATTAACAGACTATATGCAGCAGGAGAGACATCATGCACCGGTCTGCACGGAGCAAACCGGCTCGCCTCTAATTCCCTTCTAGAAGCAGTTGTTTATGCCGACAGGGCCGCCAGGCATGCTATTGATAAATCCGGAGCTATTAAGTTTCAGGAAAATGTCCCCGATTGGGATGATGAAGGCACAACATACACCGAGGAAATGGTCCTCATCACCCAAAATATGAAAGAAGTCCAGCAAATCATGACAAACTATGTTGGCATTGTTCGTTCCGAACTCAGGCTTAATAGAGCTCTTGACAGGCTGGAGATCATCTACAAGGAAACAGAGGATCTTTATAAGAGATCCAAGCTATCCCTGGAACTCTGCGAACTGCGTAACCTCATAAATGTGGGTTATCTTGTTATTAAAATGGCCAAGGCCAGGAAGGAGAGTATTGGGTTGCATTTTATGGCGGATCATCCGAGGGAGAGTTAGTCGATAA
Organism: uncultured Bacteroidaceae bacterium; assembly: GCA_964426915.1. GTDB lineage: Bacteria > Bacteroidota > Bacteroidia > Bacteroidales > CAYRTD01. The sequence continues at coordinate 16,476 of CAYRTD010000073.1, forward strand.
TGGCAAGGCATTATCTGGTAAGTCATACCGATAAATCGGTATTGGTGAGGGTGTAAGCAGGTTTTTCTGCTTCTCATCTTGGGAGGAGTAAGTCGATAATGGTCATGCATTATCTGGTAAGTCATGCCGATAAATCGGTATTGGTGAGGGTGTAAGTAGGGTCTGTCAATAAAGTCGGGTGTTTGGATCATAACCGAATCCGCCTATGGGCGGTGAGCTCAGCGAAGCTAATTTTCGAAAGCAATTTCATTAAGAAAATATGGTTCAAATTGATTACCCTCCCGAACTCACCCTGCCATTTCATTGGCATCCTCACCAGTTCCGGAACGGAACGACTTACCAAATTTGTATCCCCAACAAATTGACTCACCTCTTTCCCAACAGGACCTCCTCAAACAAAAAGTAAATCCTCTTATACTCATCCAGCCAGCTGGTCCACTCCTTAAAACCATGAGGCTCTACAGGATAAACAGCCAGTTCCCAGTTATCTTTCTGAAGCTCGATGAGTTTTTGTGAGAGTCTTACCACATCCTGAAAATGAACGTTGTCATCGACCATTCCATGACACATAAGAAGATGATCCTCCAGGCCATCAGCATGGTAAATGGGCGATGAACGCATATAGGACAAAGAATCGTCAGCAGGGGTATTGAGAATGTTGGAGGTATAACCGTGATTGTAGTGCGCCCAGTCTGTTACCGGCCGGAGTGCAGCCCCGGCTTTGAAGGTGCCCGGACTGGTAAACTGGGCCATGAGCGTTATAAATCCGCCATAGGAGCCACCATAAATACCGATTTTTTCCGGATCAATGTCTTCATTTTCTATCAGATACCTGGCGCCATCCACATTATCACTTAAATCCTTACCTCCCATATGGCGATAAACAGCAGTTCTCCAGTCTCTGCCGTAACCTGCACTTGCACGGTAATCGGCATCAAGCACAGTGTATCCGTTATCGACCAGGAAATTATGAAACATATATTCGCGATGATAATTACTCCACCATTTATGGGCGTTTTGCAGGTAGCCGGCTCCGTGGACAAATATTACTACCGCACCGTTCTTTTTCTCTTTGGATGGGCGATAGATCCTTGCCGGCACCATCTCACCATCCGATGCTCTGAAGCGGATAAACTCAGGGACTCTCCAGTTATAGCCATGAAATTCTTCCGAATAGGAATCTGTTAGTTTTACCGGTTGAACCGATTCCGGATTGTCCGTATCCAGATCGACAAGGTAAAGTTCCCAGGGTTCATTGGCAAAAGAGTATCTGATAAGCATTTTATCTTCACCGGGTGAAAGGCTTACATCATTCCGTCCTTTCATGTAAGTGAGCCTCTGCCTCTTGCCTCCCTTTATACTCATCCGGTAAAAATGCCTCTCCCCGTAATGTTCTTCATTGGAAGTAAAAAAGAAATACTGATTGTTTTCAGACAGAACAGGATCATAAATCTCAAATTCCCCCTTTGTCAACTGCTTTTTCCTGTCCTTTTCCAGGTCATAGGAATATAAATGAGAATAGCCTGTTTCCTCCGACTGGAAATAAATACTATGATCATCAATCCATCCGAGAGTTCCCGCTGAAGTCGACCATCCAATTCCGGGGCCGGCAATCCATGCCTCATCCCTTTGCCTGTCGAGACTTATGAGAGAAGCTGAATCCAAATCTATTTTACAAATCCAGCGATCCTTATTATCTGTAGATCTTACATTTATCACAGCAATAGAGCGGTCTTCAGACCAGACAGGTGAGCTAAGATATACTTCCCTTGGTTCTTCCTGTGTTTCGGTATATTGTTCTTCATTGAACATGGTATGGGTAAAGATCCCCGGAAGTTTACTCATGTCCGCATAACGAACTGTATCACTAAGCCTGTCAAAAATCCCCAACTCCATGGAGCCGTATGGATACCCCACTTTCGGACGCACGCTTTCTGTTTCGGCAAAACCCGTTTTGGTAATATACCGGGGCATATCTGCCTTCTTTGGAACCTGGTTTTGCCTGAACTTTAAAAAAGTAATATATTTCTTATCACCGCTGATTTCCAGGGAAAATATCCTGTCATCTCCGGAAAAAATTTCATGGGGCAATTCAGATTCCATTTCTCTCTTTCTGATCTTGAGGAGATTCGCCTTTGCCGTATCCTTTTTCAAGACATCGTAAAGACTTATCTGATCATTATACAACCATTCCTCCTGTTCATTGCTAAAATCCTTTTTTTCGGTTTCCGGGGAACCTGGCTTAAGCTTTACCAGGGTTTCCACTTTCCCTTCAGCAGGGGTATAACGTAACAGATTATTATTGCTTGTAAATAATATCTCTTCCTCACCTTTCTGGAAATAAGGAGTTATGATATCATCCGAAAGATCCAACAACAGTCTTGAGCTATCAGCATTTCTCTCATACAGATAAAGATTCCCATTCCTAGTGAACAAAATTTTATTTTTGTTTTTGCTGAAGCTGAGTCCATCGGCAGGTACTTTATTCTTTTTCTCTTCCGAATTCAGTTTTCGGATTTCTCCCGTTTTAATCCTGTAAACATAATCCGAGCGCAGCAATTCATTTTCAGGGTTCCAGCTAAAAAAAATCTCCTGACCATTCTGTGACCAGTGAGCCTCTTCCGGGGATACCCCCATCCATCCCTCACCCTTCATAATATCTTCAAGTATAAGTTCTGAATCATTAGCATAGGGCTGTCCAAATAAATATGAAGTTGCAGCAAATAATAAGAAAAGAAAAGATAATGATCGTTTATTCATTTTTATATTTTTTTTGTTTTACTCTGTTAGTAACTAATCAGGTAGCAAATGATTCTTTATAATTAATGCCTGTCAATAGAGTCGGGTGTCTGGATCATAACCGAATCCGCCAATTGGCGGTGAGCTCAGCGAAGCTAATGCTCGAGATCAAGGCTTGCGACAGCGTGCGGAGGCACAAAATTTTAAACCGCAGTATACTA
>CAYRTD010000074.1:0-2368 GCA_964426915.1 uncultured Bacteroidaceae bacterium
AGCTCACCGCCAATTGGCGGATTCGGTTATGATCCAGACACCCGACTTTATTGACGGACTCTATTTAACCTGTATTCCGGCAATATACAGTAAATGCCGGAGCAGAGAAATTAGAAATATAATGTTGCGTATTAAAGACCAACAAAATCCTTTCCCTGCAGGAATATTAAATCCACAGGTATATCGAGCGCATTTAGCCTGTTAAGATCATTTCTGAGTTGTTCACCAATAATACCTCTTTCCTCGATCATCTCCTTCGCCTTATCGTAGTCTCCGAGTCCCTGAATGCTTATAATTTCCCGGGTAAGTTCCTCCATTGCTGATTTCATTTTCTCAAAATCAATTCTGTAATCACCTGTTTCTTCATTTCTTGTGAAGGCACCTTTTTCCTGAAAATAATAAAAACGGATCATATTTGCTTTTCCATGTGCAGATGATGCTCCAAAACGGACCGACCTGAAAATACTAGCCATGAAAGTGACATAGTTGTCCATGAGGTCATCATCGTCCAGTTCTCCCATTTCGGTAAGTTTGGTAACAATATATAACCCAAGGATATCAGCTTTCCCTTCCTCTATTGGAGAATATGTTTCGCGAAGAGCCTGGCGAACCGGTCCTTTTCCATTGATAGTATAATCAATACCCAGCCCATGCGCTACTTCATGAAACATCGTATTTTCAAAGAAAGCATTAAAATCAATGTGTTTACGCTGATCTTCACTTATAAGAACATTAGAAATGGGAATAAGGATGTTCTCAAACTTATAGCGAATAGAGTTTTTAAGCTGAAGTTTTCGGCTTCCGTAATTCTTTCTGACTTCCGGATCGTTGGGTAAATTTATTGCAATTGTTTTGCTACCGGCATTACAATCACCCGCATAGTAGATAGCTTCATAAACATTCAGATCTGATCCTGTTCCCGGAGTTTCCTGCTTGAATTTATCAGGAACGGGTAGTTCTTTCTGGAGCATGGGAAGAAGGCCGGCCAGACGCGATATTCTGTCACTCCATTCTTTATCCCTGATCAGAAGAAAGGATTCGTGAGCTGCTTTATAATTGAATAACTGGTCTTCATAATTTTCTATGGGACCGACAATAAAATCGACATCATTATTCTTCATTTTCATCCAGGCAACGTCACTTTCATAATACTCATCGCTAAGAAGCGCTTCAGCCCTTTTTTTCAGGTAATCCTTAAAGCCATCATTTTCTGCATATTCAGAAGCCCTGAGTAATAGCTCGGAAGCTTGCTTCACCTTATCTTCAAATGCTTCATGGTACCATACAGTTTTAAGATTTCCTGCATCATCCCTTCTTAAAAGCGTATATTGACTGGTTTTATCCGGATCATCCAGTGCGTTGAACTCTTCTTTTGTCATATCGGAGGGATAAAAATTAGCTCCCGGATATTTTTGCCCATAGCGTGGTAAAAATGGTTGATTGTTATTTAATCTATCCCATGGTCCGTAGTTAATCCTGAATAAATCCTTTAGGGTATCATTTTCTGTCGTATTCATGAGCTGTTCCTTGTCTCCATAGGATTCAATCCAGAATAATTCATCCATTATGTCTGCAGCTTCATAAAGCAGAACAACCATTCTCTTTTGATCATCACTTAGATGACTTATGTCAGCACTAAGTGTAACTTCGGTATAGGCCATAAGCTTATTTCCAAGCATTCTTTCTTGTGTCATAAGCCTTACAGAAGATTCTCTATCTGCCGTCAATAAAAAAAGGTCTCCGTCTTCTATTTCATACCTGAAGATTATTTCATTAACATCCTCATCATCACTTATGTCTACTTTGATTAAATAGTAGTTGTCATTGATTTCTGAAATATCATAGGAGTAGGAATTTCCGTTAATAAAAATTCTGGATTTATCAAAACGGACAGATATTTCATCTGAGTCTGTAATTTGCTGAATTTGAGCTGTTGTGTTCTGACCATAAAAATTTTCATTTATAAATTCAAGGTCGCGTGTGCAGGAAATTGTTAGGAGCAGCAATGTCACAATCGGAAGGAGATAGGTTTTATTCATAATCCGGGGATTTTATATTTTATTCAAAATTAGAGGAAATCAGAGTAAATTGAAAATAGAAAGGAATGTTTTTTAACCGTATGAAAAAGAAAATCAGAAACTCGTATTATTAATCTCCATTAAAAAATAATTCTAATTCTACTTTGACACATTAAAATCTTCCTGTTTTTTACCTTGAATTCCTTTGTGCCTCCGCTAAAAGAGCTTCAGCGACACGCGGGAAGGGGTCAGGAAGATTTTTCTCCTTTTACCCTTTGTGTTTCCCCAGGCTGTCGCTTTAGGGACAGGCACTAATAGGCTCTGGCAAAAACTGCTTTCTTTGTAGCTTT
>CAYRTD010000074.1:2468-18518 GCA_964426915.1 uncultured Bacteroidaceae bacterium
GCTTTAGGGACAGGCACTAATAGGCTCTGGCAAAAACTGCTTTCTTTGTAGCTTTATTTCCTGTGTAGATGCAGTTACCTTCTCCTTCTTCCATATTGAGAGGAATCAGTCGAATAGTTGCTTTGGTTTTGGTTTTTATTTTTTCTTCAGTTTCAGGAGTTCCATCCCACCAGGCGGAGACAAATCCACCTTTATTATCTAAGGTATTGACAAATTCTTCCCAGTTACTAACTTCAGTAGTATTTTCCTTTCGGAACTTAAGTGCTTTCTTCAGAATATTTTGCTGGATTTCATCCAGGAGAGAGGAAACATAATCTGCAATTCCTTCCTGTTTGAGTGTATTTTTTTCCAGTGTGTCTCTGCGGGCAACTTCGATAGTCCCATTTTCAATATCTCTTGGCCCCAGGGCAAGTCTTACCGGAATTCCCTTAAGTTCATATTCGGCAAATTTCCATCCTGGTTTATGAGTATCCCGGTCATCATACTTCACGGTAATTCCTCTGGATTCCAGTTCAGATTTGATTTTACCTGCTTTTTCAGAAATATCTTTTATTTGAGCTTCTTCCCGGTAAATAGGAATGATTACTACCTGAATAGGGGCAAGTTTAGGGGGTAATACGAGCCCGTTATCGTCCGAATGCGCCATAATAAGAGCACCCATGAGTCGTGTGGAAACCCCCCATGAGGTAGCCCAGACATATTCCTGTTTTCCTTCTTTACTCGTAAACTGCACATCAAAAGCCTTTGCGAAATTTTGTCCGAGAAAATGAGAAGTCCCTGCCTGAAGTGCTTTTCCATCCTGCATGAGAGCTTCAATACAGTAGGTGTCCAGAGCACCGGCAAATTTTTCACTTTCCGACTTAAGACCTTTTATTACAGGGATGCTCATCCATTCTTCGGCAAATTTTGCATAAATATCCAGTATTTTTAGTGTTTCTTCAATAGCCTCTTCCCTGGTTGCATGAGCAGTATGGCCTTCCTGCCAGAGAAATTCTGCAGTGCGGAGGAAAAGTCTTGTTCTCATTTCCCATCTTACTACATTGGCCCACTGATTAATAAGTAATGGGAGATCCCGGTAAGACTGTATCCAGTTTTTATAGGTATTCCAGATAATAGTTTCGGAAGTTGGCCTGATGATCAGTTCTTCTTCGAGTTTGGCTTCGGGATCAACTATAACACCCCCATTTTCTTCATCATTCTTTAAACGATAGTGAGTTACTACTGCACATTCCTTGGCAAAGCCCTCAACATGCTCGGCTTCCCTGCTGAAAAAAGATTTCGGAATAAAAAGTGGAAAATAGGCATTCTCATGACCCGTATCTTTAAACATTTTATCGAGAACCGATTGAATCTTTTCCCATATAGCATAACCATAAGGTTTTATGACCATACAGCCTCTAACGGCAGAATTCTCTGCCAGATCAGCTTTGATTACCAGATCGTTGTACCATTGTGAGTAATTTTCCTGCCTTGAAGTAAGAACCTTTGCCATTTATAATAAATTTTTGAATCGCAAATTAAGAAAATATTCTCCTTATTCAGAAATGATTGGGTCTGTTTTATTTGTTACCTGAATAATATATGAGCCGAGTTTAAGTTTTTTTAAAAAGAAGTGTTATGTTAAAATAGACTGTTTTCTTTAGTTTTGTTTAATAATAATGTATTTTGGTAGACAGAAAAACAACTCGTGCTGTTAAAAATTGATGTTGATGATAATTTGGTATGGAATTTGTTTATTTCACAATAAAGATTATTTAAAAACACAAACCTAAAGATATTTAAATTGACAGGAGGTAAGTCATGAAAGCAATTATAAGCATATTATCAGGGGCAACAATTCTACTCGCTTCATGTTCAAGTGGCTTCCACGCGAACACAGGGTATTATGATGATGCATATTATGTACCTTCAGCTACGCAGGAAGTTGTAGTAACTGAACAGGTTGTTCCGGAAGTTAATCAGAATCCGGAAAGAGTGGAGAGAACAAACAGGCCATCTCAACAGGCAACCGTTTATGATGACGGATTGACCGACTATGAAAGGTATAAGCTTCAGAAGGAGGCAGAAATGCTCGGGGAAAATCCTGAAGGATCAGAAGAGGGTTATTATGCTGAAGATCAGCCCTATGATACAACCTATTACACAGAGGAGGGATATGAGGAAGGCTATTATGAAGATGATGGTGGTAAGGTTGTGGTAAATAATTATTATATCGATAATAATCAACTTCATGATTATTATTATACTTCACGGATCCGGAGATTTCACAGGCCTTATTACGGATGGGATTATTACGATCCTTTTTATTCCGATTATTACTGGTATGACTATAATCCGATGCATTGGGGTGTAAGCCTTTATGTAGGTTCCATGTGGGGTTCGTTTGGAAGACCTTATTATTCTCCTTATTCCCGTTACGGGTATGGTTACTACGATAGCTGGCACAGTCCGTATTATGGAGGATGGTATTCAGGTTACCGGCCCTATTACGGTTCATACTGGAATGGATATTACACCGGTTATCATCACGGTCTCTATTCTTCTTATTATGCATATAACCGTGAGCCTTACAGAAGTTACGCCGGTTATGGGCACAGAACTTCAAGGGCTGCCTATACGCCTTCAGTAGCAAGGGCTAATACAGATGCAAGAAAAAGCACAAATTATTCCGCTTCCGAAAGACGGGCATCAAACCGCTCATCAGTAAGAACAACGGATAGTAGAAATGAAAGGACAGCGACAAGAACCGATGCACGTACATCGGCCAGGAATCAGAATCGTGCTGTAACTACCAGAGATGGTGCTAGAAGCGACACCAGGCAAAGAACTGAAACCAGACAAAATACAACCAGGACGATTGACAGGAATGCTGTACGGTCAAGTGAAAGCAGGAGCAATTATAACAGACCTTCTTCCAGAAATTATGAGCCGAGGTATTCCAGACCAAAAACTACTTCTACACCAGAATATAGCAGAAGTCGTTCAAGTACTTCAAACAGCAGGTCAACATATACACGACCTTCTTCTACCAGCAGAAGTACCTATACCCGTCCTTCTTCAAGTAGCAGAAGTACCTATACACGGCCTTCTTCCAGTAGCAGACGCAGCTATACCCGACCTTCTTCAAGCAGCAGTTCCAGGACATATAATCGCCCATCGAGCAGCTCAAGGAGGAGCAGTTCCTACAGCAGACCTTCAAGCAGTTCCAGAAGCAGTAGTTACTCCCGGCCTTCGAGAAGTTCCTCGCCAAGCCGGAGTTACAGTACTCCTTCTAGAAGCTCAAGAAGCAGTAGTTACAGCGGATCATCAGGAAGCAGCTCACGCAGCAGCTATAGCCGTTCATCCGGCAGCTCTTCTTCCTCTTCACGTAGCAGCAGCTCAAGTAGCTCGAGATCTTCCAGCAGCCGTGGTGGAGGCAGAAGATAATAATTGCTATTCAATTTTGACAGGTCCCGCTTATCTGGCGGGATCTTTTTTTGAACTTTAAATCTTTGAAAAATGAAACGCTATATTTTGATAGTTACAGGATTGGTATTTTTAACCACAGGTATTCTAAAAGCTCAAAATGAAGTTGATGCTTTAAGGTACTCTCAGAATTATCCTGTTGGAACTGCTCGTTCCATCGGACTTGGAGGAGCAATTGGTGCGGTAGGAGGGGATTTTTCATCTCTTTCTGTGAATCCCGCAGGAATTGGATTGTACCGCGCATCAGAAATGACATTTTCTCCGGCTCTTTACTGGAATAAAACAACTTCCGATTTTCTGGGAAACAGTTATTCAGATGAGAAATATAATTTAAACCTGGGAAATGTGGGTTTTGTCTTTAATAACAAGACTGGTAAGGAAAGCGGCTGGATAAGCACAAGTTTTGGTGTTGGATATAACAGGCTTAATAATTTTCACCGGGAAGTATTTATGGGGGGAATCCAGAATAACAGCTCTTACCTGGATAATTTTGTATATTATGCCGATGATCTCCCAGCGGAGGACCTTGATCCTTTTTATGAAAAGCTTGCTTATGATACATATATGATAGACTGGGATGAAACTAACGGAGAATATTTTAATGACTTTGCCGATGCAGGATATGGCCAGGTGCAGGAACGCACGATTAATTCCAGTGGATCCATAGGAGAATATCTTCTGTCATTCGGAGCAAACTATAATCACCGTTTATATCTCGGTGCCAGTCTGGGCATTAACCGGATTAATTTTGAGCAAACCGTAATTCATTTTGAGGGAGATCCACAAAATATTATTCCTTTTACACGGAATTTTACTTTTGAAGAGTATTTGCGTACAAATGGAACCGGATATAACCTTAAGCTCGGAGCCATTGTCCGTCCGGTAGACTATTTAAAATTGGGAGCATCATTCCATGTACCCACCTTTTATAATCTGAAGGATGAATATGAAAATACCATGGAAGCAAATATTGACCCGGAAGAAGGTTTTGACAATCCGCAAACGGCTTCTTCAGGCCTTTACGAATACAGATACAAACTCAAAACTCCTGCCAGGGCAATAGGTAGTGCAGCTGTTACCTTCGGAAAAATGGGTTTGATCAGTGTCGATTATGAATTTATAAATTACCGGAATTCGGATCTAAGTGCCAGCGATTATAATTTCAGGATTGAGAACCAGGATATTGAAGATGTGTACAGGGCAGTACACAATCTCAGAATTGGCGGCGAAGTCAGATTTGGTCCGGTATATTTCAGAGGAGGCTATGCGTATTATGCCAGCCCTTATGCAACCTCGCAGCCCAATGTAGATGCGAACAGGAATGTTCTTTCCGCGGGATTTGGGATTAGAAGTCAGTTTTTCTTTATGGATGCCGGATATCGTTATTCAACCCAGAAGGATACCTATTATCTTTATTTACCCAAAATGGCAGACCCTGCTCTAAATACAAATAACGCCAATACTGTACAGGTTACCTTCGGATTCAGATTTTAAAGTTTAGGGTTAGATGAATAAAAGGGATGCATCCTTGGATGTCATCCCTTTTTTCTTTTTACGTTGGTGGGACTGACCTTAGATAATTAATTTGGACATGCCGGATTCATTTTACTCTTTCTCAATAAAGCTTTGCTTTAATATACCCGGAGCTTCAGTACCTGTATTGAATAACAAATCCATTATACTCAAATTTGGAATGAACCCGAATCTGCCGGAAAAAACCTGGGTATATTTTGCAGCTTTAAAATGAATGTCTTTAATTAATTTTGTTTTAGGACTAATAATATTTCTCAGGTCTTCTTCTTTGTCCATAAATACGAAATTATCGGTGATTTTTATATCCTTACAAACTCCGAGCTGGGACAGGATTATGGTATTAATTTCCGTATTTAAATCAATAAGATATTTAGTTTTTTGAGAAAATATCCATCGGTAATCATCGAAATAGAATTCGAAGAATGGGGATGAGGTGTAAGCTGATAGAATTCCTCCATAGTGATCCTTTTGCCAGTCGGTATCATAATCTACTAAAATATCCTTAACCAGAGTTTTATTACCATGGGGTCTCTTTACCGGTATGCTAAGATTAATAATACCATTGGCACCCATTATCACACAACGATTCCTGTATGTTTGCCGTGAGTAATGGTCATATTGTTCGATGTAAATATCTCTGCCTGAAACCATCCTGCAGTAGTACTGTACAGGACCGAAATAAGCTGTTGGAAGAATGTAGGAGTCTGCCATTTTCATACTTGAGAAACAAATATAACAAAAGAAGAAGGATTGAAGGAAGAGGACTAGAGACTTTCTTTGGCAGACCTTATTTAGACAAAATAAATATTATATCTTTTATTTCCTAAAAATCCAAATTGAAAGAAGAATCATATTATTTGACCTATTTTTGTAATAACATTCAAAATACACGGTAGTTATGAAGAGAAGAGATTTTTTGAAAAGAGGACTTAGTGTCGGGTTTGTAGCAGGAACCGCTTTTACTCTCAATCCTTATAAATTATCTGCAGCTGCACAAGCCGGTAATTATGATATGATAGCCATTCGCGGTGGAAATCCCGATTCTATGTTCGACAGGGCCATGGAAGAGTATGGTGGTATGCAAAGTATTGTAAAAAAGGGTCAGAGTGTTGTAATTAAACCAAATATTGGTTGGGATACTTCTCCGGAAAGGGCGGCAAATACGAATCCTGATCTTATCGGGCGGATTGTCGAGCATTGTAAAGCGGCAGGGGCAAAGGATGTTTACGTGTTTGATCATACCTGCAATGAATGGACTAAGTGTTATACCAACAGCGGAATAGAGAATGCTGTTAAAAAGGCAGGCGGGAAAATGGTTATGGGTAACAGCGAAAAATATTATCAGGAAGTTACTGTTCCCGGGGGGAAGTCTCTTACTTCAGCCAAGGTTCACGAATTAATACTTGAATCGGATGTCTTCATTAATGTTCCGGTATTAAAGAATCACGGAGGAGCTAACATGACGGTATCTATGAAAAATTTAATGGGAATCGTATGGGACAGGGGGTACTGGCACAGAAATGATCTGCACCAGTGTATAGCCGATTTCTCTACCTGGCGAAATCCCGACCTTACAATAGTTGATGCCTACAGGGTAATGAAAAGAAACGGCCCCAGAGGTGTTACTGTTGATGATGTGGTTACAATGAAAGCCCAGCTTATGGGGAAGGATATGGTCGCTCTTGATGCAGCTGCCATCAAACTCTTTGGCAAGGATCCTGCTGATGTCGATTACGTAGGACTGGCCGAAGCAGCGGGTGTTGGATCATCCGATCTTCAGAATATGAATATCGCAAGAATAAAAATATGAGTTATAAATGGTTGAAATGGATCAGGGTGATAATTGCCCTGGTTTTTTTTATCTCGATTAGTCTTATTTTTCTTGATTTCCGGAATATAATCAATGAACAAGGAGTAAGAACCATAACTTTTCTTCAGTTTGTTCCGTCAGTCCTTAAATTTATTACCGTCCTGGGTCTGGCCGGGCTTGGTTTTATCCTAATACTTGTTCTAACCTCACTTTTTGGCAGGGTGTATTGTTCTACCATATGTCCTTTGGGAATTTTACAGGATTTTATCAGCAGGGCAGGGATGTGGTTTAAAAAAAAGAAGAGGTATAAGTATAAAAGACCCAGAAATATATTGAGAAACAGTATTTTGGCTCTAACTGTGATTACAGCTGTATTTCTTTCTATAATCCTGGTTACTATTCTTGATCCATATAGTCTCTATGGCAAAATTGCCAATCAGTTGATCAGGCCTGTGGGATTATTTATCAATAATAATATTGCGAACCTTCTGGAAAGCATGAACATTTATTTTCTCTACCAGAAGGATCATTATCCACTCCATTTACCCAGTCTGTTCTTTTCGGTGGGCATTGTGGCTGTTTTGATAGTAATGGCGGGCAGGTTTGGAAGGTTATATTGTAATACTATATGTCCGGTTGGAACTCTTTTGGGCTGGGTTTCACGAAAATCCTTATTCAGAATCCGTCTCAACCAGTCTAATTGTACCCAGTGTGGTAAATGTTCATTTGCCTGTAAAGCTGAATGTATTAGTGTAAAGACTATGGAAGTGGATAATTCACGCTGCGTGGCATGTTTCAACTGCTTAACTGTATGCAATGATTCAGCCATCGATTATAGTGCGAAAAACCGGAAAACCAGCGTTCTAAAGGATATAAAGCCTGAGACTGCTGAAGGCAGAAAGAACTTTATTATTACTGCCTTTGCAGGAATTGCATCCCTGTCGGGACTGAAAAGCCTCAAAGCCTCGGTTCCTTCCGATACCGAGCCGCTGAATAAGAAGCCCACTACAGTACCGGTAGATAGAAAATACAGTGTTACTCCTCCCGGCTCATTAAGTATCAATCATTTCACTTCGGTTTGTACAGCGTGTCAGTTATGTGTAAGCCAGTGTCCTACCGGTGTGCTTCAACCATCATTCGATCAGTTTGGTTTGGCCAGTATAATGCAACCACACATGGATTATTATACTAACTACTGTAATTATGAATGTGTAAAGTGCTCGGAAATTTGCCCCACCGGTGCTATTCTAAAGATTAATGAAGAAGAGAAGAAGACACTTCAGTTAGGTAAGGTACAGTTCATTAAAGATAATTGTGTGGTATACACCGAAAATACTGCATGTGGATCCTGTTCCGAACACTGTCCAACCCAGGCGGTAAAAATGATACCTTATAAAGGCAGCCTAACTATACCGGAGACAGATAATTCCATTTGTGTTGGTTGCGGAGCATGTGAGTATGCCTGCCCGGTAGTTCCCTACAAGGCTATTTATGTGGATGGGAACCCCATTCACGAGGTGGCAGAAAAGCCGAAACAGGAAAAGCTTGAAGAACCCTCTATGGAGGAGGATTTTCCGTTTTAGGAAGGAGGAGGGAGGAGGCAGGAGGCAGGAAGAATGAGACTTAATGGTCAATGCCCCATCCACTCCCCCATTCTCCCACTACTTTCTCCCACTACCTTCTCCAACCACTTTATCCCACCCCATTCCCTCACCTCATTCTCCCACCCCACCCCTCTTTCATTTCTCCCCCATTTTCACTATTTTTGCCAATTCTTTAAACAAAATGACTTTAACCAAGTCTAATCATCGGATAGCATAAAAAAGACAATAATGATAAACATAACTTTCCCGGACGGATCAGTACGACAGTTCAAAGAAGGGATAACAGGATTTGAAATAGCCCAGGATATCAGCAGCGGACTTGCACGGCAGGTTCTTGCCATCAGCGTGGATGAAGAGATCTGGGATTTACACCGTCCAATTTATAAAGATGCATCGATCAAACTTCACAAGTGGGATGATGGAGAGGCAAAGCACGCGTTCTGGCATTCTTCTGCACATCTTATGGCTGAAGCAATTGAAAAACTATATCCCGGAACCAAGTTTGGCATAGGACCTGCCATCGAGAATGGTTTCTATTATGATGTAGACCCCGGTGAAGACGTTCAGATCACTGAGGCTGATCTGCCAAAGATCGAAAAAAAGATGAAGGAGATCGCAGCTGTCAAAGAACCATTCATACGCCGGGATGTCAGTAATAAAGAGGCAATTGATTTCTGGTCCAAAAAAAATGACGAGTATAAACTTGAACTTATTTCAGATTTGGAAGACGGGTCCATAACCTTCTATGAACAGGGTGATTTTACCGATTTGTGCCGTGGCCCTCATCTTCCCGACACGTCTCCGATCAAAGCGATCAAGCTGTTGAGTGTTGCCGGGGCATACTGGAGAGGAGATGAAAACCGCAAGATGCTGACCCGGATTTACGGAATTACCTTCCCTAAAGCAAAGATGCTGGATGAATATCTCGAAATGCTTGAAAAAGCCAAAGAGAGAGACCACCGGAAAGTTGGGCGAGAACTCGAACTATTCACTTTTTCTCAGCGCGTGGGTCCGGGCTTACCGCTATGGCTGCCCAAAGGAGCTCAACTGAGAGAAAGACTTGAGTCCTTTCTCAAAAAAGTGCAGAGGGCTCACGGATACGACCCCGTGATAACTCCTCATATTGGACAGAAGGAACTCTGGGTTACATCAGGTCATTATGCTAAATATGGCAAGGATTCTTTCCAACCTATTCATACACCACAGGAAGGAGAAGAATTCTTACTCAAGCCCATGAACTGCCCTCATCATTGTGAAATATTCCGGAGCAGACAGCATAGTTATAAAGATCTGCCCATACGTTATGCAGAGTTTGGAACGGTTTACCGTTATGAACAAAGCGGTGAACTCCATGGTTTAACCAGAGTAAGGGGATTTACACAGGATGATGCACATATCTTCTGTACACCCGATCAGCTTAAGGATGAATTTAAAAAGGTCATTGACATAATTCTTTATATTTTCAAGACGCTTGATTTTCAAGACTACACCGCCCAGGTTTCTCTCAGGGATCCTGATGATAAGGAAAAGTACATAGGCTCCAATGAAAACTGGGAAAAAGCTGAAAAAGCCATTATAGAGGCATCAAAAGAAAAAGGTCTCGTAACTATAGTTGAAAAAGGGGAAGCGGCATTTTATGGCCCAAAACTTGATTTCATGGTAAGAGATGCAATTGGACGAAAGTGGCAACTCGGAACGATTCAAGTTGACTACAATCTTCCGGAACGGTTTGATCTTGAGTATGTTGGAGCAGACAACAACAGGCACAGACCGGTTATGATTC
This sequence comes from uncultured Bacteroidaceae bacterium, assembly GCA_964426915.1. Lineage (GTDB taxonomy): Bacteria > Bacteroidota > Bacteroidia > Bacteroidales > CAYRTD01. The sequence goes on from CAYRTD010000074.1 coordinate 12,664, forward strand.
ACAGAGCACCCTTCGGATCTATGGAAAGGTTTGTGGCCGTTTTGATCGAACATACCGGAGGAAAATTTCCGATCTGGCTGACACCCGATCAGGTGGTTGTCCTGCCCATTTCTGAAAAATATCAGGATTATGCGGAAAAAGTTTTAAAATTCCTAAATAATTCCGATATTCGCACCCTGATTGACGAGAGGAGCGAGAAGATAGGCAAAAAGATCAGAGACAATGAGTTAAAGCGAATTCCCTACCTACTGATTGTAGGAGAAAAGGAAGCCGTGTCGCAAACTGTCTCCGTCAGGAAGCAGGGAGAGGGTGATAAAGGAAGTATGAAATTAGAAGAATTTGCCGTTTTTATACAAAAAGAAGTTGAAGAACAACTCTCGCAAATCAATGAAATAGAAGTTTAACTAAAAGAAAGGAGGACAGAACCATAGCTGGACCATTCAGAAGAGACCGACGCATGCCAAGAAAAAAGGTAAGGCCACATCGGATCAATCAGGAAATCAGAGCCGATGCCATACGTTTGGTGGGCGATAACATTGACAATCAAGGGATCATGACAGTTCCCGAAGCTTTAAAAATTGCCGATGAGATGGAGCTTGATCTTGTTGAGATCTCACCGAAAGCCGATCCGCCGGTTTGTAAGATCATTGACTACCAGAAGTTCCTGTATCAGCAAAAGAAAAAGCAAAAGGAAATGAAATCCAAGGCTACGAAAGTAACGCTTAAGGAAATTCGTTTCGGACCCAACACTGATGAGCATGACTATAATTTCAAATTAAATCATGCCAAAAAGTTTCTGGAAGAAGGAGCAAAACTTAAGGCTTTCGTATTTTTTAAAGGCAGGTCCATCCTTTACAAAGAAAAAGGAGAAATTCTGTTGCTCAGACTGGCCCAGGATCTTGAGGATTATGGAAAGGTAGAGCAAATGCCAAAGTTGGAAGGTAAGAGGATGACAATGTTCATGACTCCAAAACAAAGTAAATAAATTGATAATTATTAAATAATATCAGTAATGCCGAAGATGAAAACAAACCCCGGAGCAAAGAAGAGATTTACTCTGACAGGCACGGGGAAAATCAAAAGAAAACATGCTTATAAAAGTCATATTCTGACAAAAAAAGCAACAAAAAGAAAAAGGAATCTTGGATATTTTGGAACTGTTGATAAAACAGATGAAAAGAATATCAAGCTGCTCCTTGCTATGAAGTAGATTAATAAATTTAACCGGAGTGTACAGCCTTATAAGTTTCCAGTTTCAAGCCCGGAACGCTTGCACTCAAAAAATTAAGAAAAATGCCAAGATCAGTTAATTCTGTTGCAGCAAAACAGAAAAAAAAGAAGGTTTTTAAACAAGTTAAAGGACAGTTCGGAAGAAGAAAGAATGTATGGACTGTAGCAAAAAACGCCCTCGAAAAAGGACTTCAATATTCCTACAGGGACAGAAAGACCAAAAAAAGGAACTTCAGATCATTATGGATCCAGAGAATAAATGCAGGAGCCAGACAGCATGGTCTTTCATATTCACAACTTATGGGATTACTTCATAAAAACAATATTGAAATCAACCGCAAAACTCTTGCTGATTTAGCCATGAATCAACCGGAAGCTTTTGAAGCAATTGTCAAAAAAGTTAAAGAATAACAGCCCCCGTTGATAAAATGAACCGCCTACTTTTATTGTGGCGGTTATTTTATTTTCTTTCCAGGTAAAATTTCATGGATGAATGGCGGATTAAATTTTATTCTCCACCTCTTTAATATTATTATGATGGATGGGAATGGTTTTATCCTTACCGGTTTCCTTAAAATGCCAGGTATAGAGGCCTTCATCCAGCTTGTCTGAATTTAAACCTCAACTTTAACTTTGTCCAAAGAATTACTTTTTTCTATAAACTCAATAAGCTGAAATCCCTGATCATAAAATCCATCTGTATTAAAAACCTTATGGTCATGCGGAGAGATGGATCAGGATTGCTTATGTCCTGTATCTTTGACGAAAATTACATCAATTTTTTCAGTATTTCCATGTACGGTAAACATTTTACCAAACTCATCAAGATTAAATTGCATATTAAATGAAAATTTCTTCATAACTAATGATTATTAGGTTTCCTGTAATTAGAAGTCCTGAGTTTAATAATTGTTCACTCATAACTCAGATTATTGGTTCGCAGTACTTTTCATAATTTTTACAGGATCTTCGCAGATTTCCCTTAAAAAGACTAATTTTACGCTTTAAAATTGATGCACATGAGAATTATGCTTATCGGCTATGGGAAAATGGGTCGTGAAATTGAAAGACTTGTCGTCGGTAGAGGCCATACAATATCAGCCATAATAGACCTTCATAACCAGGAAGACCTCAATAGCTCTCTTGCTTCTCAGACTGATGTTGCAATTGAATTCACCACTCCCCAGTCTGTTATTGAGAATATTCATAAATGTTTTGAACTTAAATTACCGATGGTAGCAGGAACCACAGGATGGCATGATCGGCTGGATGAAATAATAAAAAAAGCTGAGAAGGGAAATCACAGTTTATTTTATGCCTCAAATTTCAGTATTGGAGTAAATCTGTTCTTCGCATTAAATGAAAACCTTGCGGAACTGATGGAGAAGTTTCCCGGTTACAATGTATCAATACAGGAAAGCCATCATACACAGAAGCTGGATACTCCAAGCGGGACCGCAATTTCTCTTGCTGAAATAATACATAAGAAATTATCCAGAAAAGACGGCTGGGCGATGGATTCTGCGGATAGTAGTAAAATCCACGTTAAAGCTTCACGAAAAGGAGACATTAAAGGGATACACACCGTGAGGTATGATTCAGCAAACGATTCCATTGAGATAACACATAATGCCAAAAGCCGCAAAGGTTTTGCAACAGGCGCGGTCCTTGCTGCAGAATACCTTAACGAGAGAAAAGGAATATTTACAATGCGGGATCTTCTTGGGATCTGATAGAAAATGAAAATTAATCCCTCTATATTAGATTGGATATTTGCAGGAATATGGTCTTTATTGTGCCTTGTTTTTATTTTATGGACCGGATTCTGGTTCCTGGCACCCTTGTTGCTTATTATTATAGATGTTTATATTACCAAAATCATCCCATGGCATCGCATTCACCTTTCGCAAAATCATAAATCGACGATTGACTGGACTCTGGCAATTTTAACTGCTTTTATTATTACAATGGGGGTCAGGACTTTGTTTGTCGAAGCATATAAGATCCCAACTCCCTCAATGGAAAAAACCTTGCTCGTGGGTGATTATCTTTTTGTAAGTAAAATTAGCTATGGCCCCAAATTGCCTAATGCCCCTCTTGAGGTCCCTTTTATGCCTAACCTGCTTCCTAATGGGAAATTAACCTACAGTAAAAAGCCTCTATTTCCATATAAACGACTAAAAGGTTTTTCAAGAGTAAAAAGAAATGACATAATCGTATTCAATTTCCCTGAAGGAGACACAGTTGTGGTGCAGTATCCCGGACAAAACTATTATTCCCTTCTCAGACAATACGGGCGAGATTATCTGCATTCCCGTTTTGATGTTGTAACTCACCCGGTTGATAAAAGAAATAATTATATTAAGCGCTGTGTTGCTCTGCCAGGGGATACTTTAACTATAGAAAATGGCAAAGTAGAGGTAAATAATGAAATCCTTCCCGAATACAGACACCAGCAATTTAAATATTATGTCAAGACTTCCGGACACAGATTGAGTGATTCAGTTTTAGAGAAAGTCGGAGTTAGCACAACTGAGATTAACTATAATCCCAATAACTCACTCCATATAATGCCTCTAAGTAATGATCAGGTTAGTTTCATCAGAAATCTTCCTGAAGTAATGAGCCTGCAAAGATATGTAGAGCCAATGGTATCTTTTCGAAATACAGAAATTTTTCCACATGATGCAAATTATTTATGGACAACCGATGATTTCGGACCAGCAATCATTCCTGAAAAAGGAGCCACGGTCGAGATTACTGCGGAAAATATTTCTCTTTATGAGCGAATTATACAGGTTTATGAAGATAATAAATTTGAAATAACCGAAGATGAAATATACATAAATGATACCCTCAGTCGTTTTTATACGTTTAAGATGGATTATTACTTTGTATTAGGTGATAACCGTCATAATTCTGCAGATTCAAGATTCTGGGGATTTGTCCCGGAAGATCATCTCGTTGGAAAAGCAATTATAACCTGGTTTTCTAAAGATCCGGAAAAGAGTTTATATGAAGGATTAAGATTAAATAGAATGTTTAAATCAATTAAATAAAATAAAATGCTCAAAAATCTTAAGAACAAGTACGTTAAATTCGGGATAGTTGCCCTCTTATATGTACTTTTTGTTATCTGGCTTCGCAATTACTGGTTTTTACTCGGTTTGCCGGTTATTTATGATATGTATGTAACAAAAAAGGTAAATTGGACATTCTGGAAAAAAAGAGAAGGTAAAAACTCAGCTTTTATTGAATGGCTTGATGCACTGATATTTGCCGTAATTGCAGTTAGTCTTATCAATATTTACCTGTTTCAGAATTATAAGATCCCCACACCATCTATGGAAAGTACAATGCTGGTTGGCGATCATCTTTATGTTTCCAAGGTAGCATATGGGCCACGTGCTCCTATAACCCCTCTTTCTTTCCCTTTTTCACAGAACCGCCTTTTGAATAGTGAATCCTATCTTAAATGGATAAAACTTGATTATAAAAGACTTGCCGGATTTGGAGAAGTTAAACGCAATGATATCGTGGTATTTAATTTTCCTGCAGGTGATACCGTGGCGGTTGAGAATTCAGCTTCCAGCATCTACAATATATACAGATCAGAAGCCATGAGAATGAAGGTTAGTGATGTCAATTCAGGAAGAAAAGCGAAAGACTGGGATGCCTATTATAATCAGGCAAGAGAACTGGTTAAAAGAAATTATACCATAGTAGTCCGTCCTATCGACAGAAGAGATAATTACATTAAACGTTGTGTAGCCATTGCAGGAGACAGCCTTGAGATCATCAAAGGAAAAGTTTATATTAATGGTGAACCCCAACCGGATTTTGAAGGCATTCAATACGATTATATCGTTCAGACAAATGGGAACCCCTTAAATCCCAGGGCTCTTGAAAAATATGATCTGCCACCATCATCACTTGGCATTCAGTACAATCCAAGATATGTCCTTCCCCTCTCTGACCAAAAGGCAGAAAAACTTCGAACGGAAGTTAAGGATATTATCAATGTGGAAAGAATAATAAGGAATGAATCTCATTTACTCATATTTCCGCATTCCCAGGAGTATAACTGGAGTGAAGATAACTTTGGCCCCATTTATATACCGGAAAAAGGAGCCAGTGTTCCAATAAACAGAAATTCACTTAATTTCTACAGGAGGATAATTGAAGCATACGAAGAAAATACTGTAGAAATCAAGGGTGAAAAAATATTTATTAACGGTGAAGAAGCCGATAGTTATACCTTCGAACAGGATTATTACTGGATGATGGGCGATAACCGTCACAGCTCTTCCGACTCCCGCTATTGGGGATATGTCCCGGAAAATCATATTATCGGCAAGCCGAAATTCATCTGGCTATCTTTGAATGAAAACAGGAAGTTTCCTGCAAAAATAAGATGGAACAGGTTGTTTAAGGTGGTGGATGCTGGGGAGTAGGCTGGAAGAAGTAGGAAGTAAGAAGTAAGAAGTAAGGGGGAGGAACGATGGGTGGTGTGAGCGGTGATCGGTGATCGGTGATCGGTGATCGGTGTGACCTTTCAACCAATAGAAATCCATAAACGATTCAACGATTAAACCTATAAACTTTTCGGTGATCGGTGATCGGTG
>CAYRTD010000075.1:0-18443 GCA_964426915.1 uncultured Bacteroidaceae bacterium
GACACGCGGTTGCAGCAACGCAGATATTGGACATTATGGACAGACACTAATTAGGCTTTTTCTATTTCGATCATTACCTCATCCTTAATCACATTATCATTATTCTTAATGTTAATTTTCCTGATCTTTCCGTTTACATTGGAAACGATCTCATTTTGCATCTTCATAGCTTCGAGGATCAGAATAGGTTCTCCTTCTTTGATATCAGAATTTTCTTCCACCATGATTTCTACAATTTTTCCCGGCATGGGTGCCATAACATTTTCTACCCTGGATACTGAACCGTTTTTGGAGAGTGTTTTTCTTCTTTTAAAGGAAATAGGTGTTTCAACGGAAAAGGAATGCCATACTCCATTAATCATTATAATATACTTATTCTGATTTTTTTCGAGGATTTCCACATGATATTTCTTGTTCCTGAAAATAATATAGGAAAATCCCTTTTCATCTTCAACAATCTTTAAGTCAAATCTTTTACCCTTAATCTTAACCTTGGGATCTAATGGATTAATAATTTCAAATTTTTTATTAGCCGGTGTACAGGCAATATATTTTTCTTTCTTTTTGCTTATCTTGTCTCTCATAAGGATATTCGTTTTTTGGTTTATAACGACCTGAGTCTTTTCTTTAATAACCAAGGTGTTATATTCTTTCCTTTTTCAAAATCCACTGCACGCATCTTTTCATTTTCAATTTCCCTTACAAAATCGTAAGTCGCAAAAAAAGCTGCAAGCATCTCTTCTTCCGGGTCTACATGATAATGGATTTTCATTTCATTGGTGAGAAAAGAAGTGTCATATTCCCCTTTCCTGAATTTCTTATTAGCAAGTACTGCATTGCAGAAAGGAATGGTCGTTTTAAGCCCCTTGATCCAGAGTTTTTTCAATGCATTACGGGAATACAATATTGCTTTTTCTCTGGTATCTCCGTAAACGATCAACTTTGCGATCATAGAATCAAAATAGGGGGTTATGGCAGATCCTTCAATAATTCCGGTGTCGATACGGATATTCTTACTCCTTGGATAAGAAATCTTTTCAATTGTCCCAAGGCTGGGAGAGAATCCGGCCTGAACATCTTCAGCATTAATCCTGTATTCAAATGCCCATCCTTCGATTTTCACCTCTTCCTGTTTCAGGGGAAGCTCTTCTCCCTGGGCTACCTTTATCTGCCACTCAATAAGATCAAGACCGGTTACCATTTCCGTCACCGGGTGTTCCACCTGAATTCTGGTGTTCATCTCCATGAAATAGAAGTCAGATTTATCATCCAGCAAAAACTCAACCGTTCCGGCACTGAAGTAGTTAACAGATTTTGCTATATTAATTGCTGCTTCACCCATTCGTTTTCTGAGAGCAGGGCTCAGGGCTGAAGAAGGAGATTCCTCAATAAGTTTCTGGTGCTTCCTTTGAACTGAACATTCTCTCTCGCCCAGATGAATAATATTTCCTTTTGTATCTCCGAATATCTGGAACTCTATGTGCCTCGGATTTCGCACATACTTCTCAACAAAAACAGAAGGATCATTAAATACTTTTCCTGCTTCTGAACTTGCCATCTTGAACAACTTTTCAACTTCCTTTCCTTTTTCAACGATCCGCATTCCTCTCCCACCACCTCCTGAGGCGGCTTTTAAAATGACCGGATATCCGATTTTATCAGCAATTTCTTTTGCTTCTTCGGCAGATTTTACATTACCATGGCTTCCTTCAAGGAGAGGAACTTTATTCTTTCTGGCCAATTGCTTGGCAATGGTTTTATTTCCCATCTTATAAATGGCATCGGAAGAAGGTCCGATAAAAATCAGATTTTCTTCTTCACATCTTTTTGCGAAGTACGGACTCTCGGCAAGAAATCCGTAGCCGGGGTGTACTGCCTGAATCCTATGTTCTTTTGCCGCCCCTATAATTGCATCTATATCAAGGAATTCTGGAATATCATCCAGCCTCTCGGTAAAGTCAATTATTTTATCGGCCTGTGAAAGATAAAAAGCATAGGGTTCTTTTGAAGTCTTAATGGCCCAGGTTTCAATACCCATTTTTTTTGCTGTATGCATAATTCTTACAGCAATTTCACCACGGTTAGCAATTAATATGCTTTTAATTTTCATAAAACAATTTTATAAAGGAATATTTCCGTGTTTCCTGGATGGAACATTAACATGTTTGTTCTCTAATGCATCAAAAGCAGAGATCAGTTTAAGCCGGGTAAGAGCAGGATCGATAACTTCGTCAATATATCCCCTCTCGTCGGCTACATAGGGATTGGCAATATCATTCCGGTATTGCATGGCAAGTTCCTTTTTCAACTTATCCGGATCATCCGATTCCGCTAACTCCCTTTTATACAAAATAGCAACGGCACCTTCAGGTCCCATTACAGCAATTTCAGCTGTAGGCCATGCAAAATTAAAATCGCCTCCAAGATTCTTACTGTTCATCACACAATAAGCACCGCCATACGACTTCCTGAGAATGACGGTAATCCGTGGAACTGTAGCGTCAGCATAGGCATACAAGAGTTTTGCGCCATGCCTTATGATCCCGTTATGTTCCTGATCGAGACCGGGTAAAAATCCCGGAACATCTTCAAAGGTTAAAAGGGGAATGTTAAATGAATCACAGAAACGGATAAACCTTGCTCCTTTCATTGAAGAGTTTATGTCCAGTGTTCCGGCAAGCACCTTTGGCTGATTTGCAATAACACCAATGGTCTTCCCCCCTAACCTGGCAAATCCAACCACAATATTTTGAGCAAAATTTTCAGAAATTTCAAAAAAGCTGTTTCTATCAGTGACCAGGCTTATCACCTCTTTTACATCATAGGGTTTGTTTGCGTCATCCGGTACAATATCCCTGAGCTTGGGAATCTCCACTTCTGCCTCCCCATCGTCACAGCTAACCATGGGAGGATTATCCAGATTATTGGACGGAAGATAGGAAAGAAGCTTTTTAACGCCAAATAAGGTGTTTTCATCGTCCTCGTAGATCATTTGCGCAATGCCGCTTTTTTTTGCATGGATTTCCGCTCCCCCCAGATCTTCAAGACTTACATCTTCATTAAGGACCTCCTTTACTACATTCGGGCCTGTAACAAACATGTAACTTGTCTTATTTGTCATAAATACATAATCGGTAATTGATGGAGAGTATACTGCTCCACCAGCAGCCGGACCCATTATAACGGAAATTTGTGGTATAACACCAGAGGCCTGAACATTACGATAAAAAATTGATGCATAACCAGCAAGGCTGGCAATTCCCTCCTGTATCCGGGCACCTCCGGAATCTATCAGCCCAATAATGGGAGCTCCCATTTTTAGAGCCATATCCTGAATTTTTGCGATCTTGGCAGCATGTACCTGACCAAGTGAGCCGCCCATAATATTAAAATCCTGAGAATAAACAAAACTCAGGCGACCACTGATCCTACCATGACCAATGATAACTCCGTCTCCGTATGAGTCGACAATTTTACCAAATCCACTTGATCCGCCAGGCTTTACAAAAGCATCAATCTCTTCAAAAGTCCCGGTATCAAACAAAATATTAATCCTTTCACGGGCAGTCAGCTTTCCCCTTTTATGTTGTTTTTCTCTTGCAACCTCATCATTCTGCTTTTGAAATTGCTCTTTCCTTTTAAGGAATTTTGAAAAATTTCTACCATTTACATCCATAGAATGCAGTTTAATTATCAAAAAAGACAATTTAGTCCTTTTCTGCTCTCATTGCAAATTAAAGAAAAAAAAAGCAAGCCTGAAAATAGAACATTAATCACTTCATAGCTCACAACAAATGTAATAATAATATTAATTTTTAGAACCACTTTGATTATTAAGGCCCAACAACAAGTGCTATTAAATTGTTTATCTGGGTTTTAACTATGCAATATTTCTCGAATGGAATATAAATTTTTACACCCCTTCCCCCATCTTAACATCAAAGGCCTGGATTTCCATTACAAAGATCCGGAAATCTGAATATTATTTGAATGCTCAACAAATATCTGAAAACATTAAACAAAAACCGCCGCACCTCACGGTGCAGCGGAAAAATTAGAGCGAAATCCACGAACATAAATTTCGCCCGAAAAACCCCAAAAGAACTTTTTAGTTTTTTGATGACAGAAATAAGAAATTATCACATACAATCTCCGTTGAATATTTTTTAACACCTTCTTTATCCTCCCATGAAGAGGTATGCAGTTTGCCTTCAACATAGATCGGGTCACCTTTTTTGACATAATCCTTGACCAGTTCGGCTTTCTTGTTCCAGGCCACCACTCTGTGCCATTCGGTCTTTTTAATCTCTTTTCCCTCTTTATCCTTGAAATACTCATTAGTTGCAATTGAAAATTTTGCAACCCTTCCATTTTCATTTGTTGTATTTACCTGTGGGTCGTCTCCGACATTACCCACAAGGGTAACTTTGTTAATTCCGTTTTTCATAAGTCTAAAATTTAAGATTTTTATTCTCTCTCTATATCTTAATAGAAAAAAGGACAAAATCTCAGCGTATGTTTTAATACTTTTTTTGGGGAAAAATAGGGCCAGGCTGTTATGGCGCTGTATATCAGCTATTTAATTCGCTGAATTTTTTTTAGAATTTTTGCCGATCTTTCGGAATATGCGGATTGTTCTCTGGAAATTTCATAGAACAATTTCTCCGCTTCTTCAAAATCACTTTCCTTTAGTAAAGCAAGTGCAAGATACCAGCGACTGTGTTCCTGGTAGTAACTGAAAGGGCTTTCAATTACAATCCGGAAATGCTTTTTCGCTTCCATATAATCACCTAATTCGAGGCTGGTAAGTCCCATATAATAATTAGCAAGAATTGTTTCTTCAGGATCTATACCAAGATAAGCTTCAAGGTTTGCTCTTGAAAGTTCATAATTTTCATTATGATAAGCTTCAATACCTGCTGTCAGGTTTGTCTCCTCAGAAGAAATACCTGCACTACGACTTCCGAAATCGGCTGTTGCAGGAACATAATAGCTTTCGAATAATAAATCTTCATCGGGCCGGTTTAAATTAATCAAGAGAAATAATCCTACCAAAAAAACCGCCGTCAGGGAATAAAATAAAAAGTATCTCCCAGCTGGTTTTAATCCTGGTCTACTGCTTTTCTCCTCAGAATTAGTTATAATTCTCTTATAACTTGCTTCAAGTTTTTTCCTGAATACCCCCTCATTCCCGGACTTAATACTCCCTTCGATCAGACGGTGCAGATCAAGCTCCTCCACCAGTTCAGGATCTCTTTGCAGATCCTGCCGGAAAGATTTGAGTTCTTGTTCAGACATGTTACCATCTAGGTATTGCTGTATTCTCTCTGAGCTTCTCATTCTTTAATTCTTTATACTCCGGGCTATTCCATATCATTCTTACAAGAAGGTTTTTACAGGTTGTTTTTCGGTTTTTGGTATATTGAATAGTGGAAAATCCTAAAATTTCTTTTATCAACTCCAATGGTGTTTCATCGAAGGATAATTGCAAAATCTGCTGACACTCTTTCCCCAATTGCTTAAACTGTTTCCATACCAACTTTTGTTTTTCCATATGGATCATATCATCCAGGATCTGGTTATCCACTTCTGAAAATTCCTGTTCATAGGAAGAAATTTCAAATCCATAACGGGTAAATCTTCGTTGCTGTTTCAGCCAAAGAATTTTGCAAACTGCAAATAAAAAAGTATTAAAACGGGTATGGAGAAAATGAGGATTTCTTTTTGCTCTCATGTAAATTACCACAAGTGCATCCTGAAAAATATCCTTAGCATCTTCTGATGATCCCTTACTGGATAAAATAAATTTTTGAATGCCCGGATAGTAATTTTTATACAAACTTTTCAGTATATGGAAATTCTCCTCAAGAATTCCATCAATTATATATTGATCGCTGTATATTTCCATCATCTAACAATCTTCCAAAAATAGAACTAATCTTTAGATTGACAAACAGAATGTCCTGCTAAATGAATTTTGAATCACAGGTGATTATTGGGTATAAGCCTCTGTCGATAGGCAGGAACAAACAAGATTCCTATCGCCATAGGCATCATCAACCCGTCCTACAGTAGGCCAGAATTTATTTTCCTTGATCCATGCTAAAGGAAAAGCCGCCTTTTCACGGTCATACTGATGATTCCAATCATTGGAAACACATTCCTCAACGGTATGAGGAGAATTCTTCAATACATTATCTTCTTTGTCCGTAACTTTCTTTTCTATTTCCTTTATCTCATCATAAATACTATTCATGGCTTCAATAAACCTTTTTAGCTCTGCCAGCGATTCGCTTTCGGTAGGTTCAACCATTAAGGTTCCGTGCACCGGAAAAGATAAAGTTGGTGCATGAAATCCATAATCCATAAGTCTTTTGGCAATATCCGCTTCAGTAATACCGGATGCCTGCTTAAAGTCGCGACACTCAAGAATCATCTCGTGTCCAACACGTCCGTTTTTCCCCATATAAAGTATCTTATACTTTTCCGAGAGAGCTGAGGCCAGATAATTAGCATTAAGAATGGCCATCTGTGTAGCTTCTGTAAGTCCGGGTCCACCCAACATCTTAATATAAGCATGAGATATTGTCAGAATACTGGCACTTCCAAAGGGAGCAGCAGAGACAGGACCAAAAGACAGGTTCCCTCCGGTAGATATGACCGTATGTCCGGGAAGGAAATCGGTAAGATGTGATGCAACACCGATGGGTCCGACACCCGGGCCCCCTCCGCCGTGTGGGATAGCAAAGGTTTTATGCAGATTCAGATGGCAAACATCTGCTCCCATAATGGCGGGATTGGTTATTCCTACCTGTGCATTCATATTTGCACCATCCATGTATACCTGACCTCCGAATTCATGAACAACTTCAATCATTTCTTTAACATCCTCTTCGAATACACCATGTGTGGAAGGGTAAGTAATCATGAAGCCTGCCAGCTCATCTTTGTATTCAGAGGCAAGATTCCGGAGACATTCCAGATTTATGTTTCCTTTTTTATCACAATCGACAACTACTACCTTCATCCCTGCCATAACGGCGCTGGCCGGATTGGTTCCATGCGCTGAAGCAGGTATTAAAACAACATTTCTCTGGGCTTCCCCCCTGCTTTTGTGATATTCCCTTATTACCATTAAGCCGGTATATTCGCCTGCAGCACCGGAATTTGGCTGAAAAGAAATATCTGAAAAACCAGTGATCTTTTTAAGATCCTCTTTTAGTTCGTCGAAAAGGATAAAATAACCTTTCACCTGATTAACCGGTACAAAGGGGTGGATATCAGAAAATTCAGGCCACAGAAAAGCCATTAATGACGAGGCGGGATTCAATTTCATTGTACATGAACCCAGCGATATCATGGAATGGGTAAGAGAAAAATCTTTTCTTTCGAGCTTCTTAATGTATCGCATTAAATCTGTTTCGGACCTGTACTTATGGAAAACTCCTGCTTCGAGGTAGGCAGAGTTTCTTTTTAACGAGCCAGGAAAAGAATCATGATCAATTAATTTTTCAATAGGAGAAAAGGAAGAATTATTAGCATCACAAAAAATCTTTACTATTGAATTAATCTCTTCCTTCGAAATTGTTTCATCAGTACTTATTCTGACAATGTGTTCAGAATGATAGGCCAGATTAATTCTTTGCTTTTCAGCTATCCCGCGAATTTTGTCTGCGTTTACGGTACCCGGTAATTTGATGGTAAGTGTGTCAAAAAAATTATCGTTCATCACCTTATACCCGGCCTTTTCAATTCCCTCTTTTAAAGATACTGCTGAAAAATGTATATGCTCTGCAATTTTTTTAAGGCCTTCGGGTCCGTGATAAACAGCATACATGCCGGCCATTGTGGCAAGCAAAGCCTGCGCCGTACAAATATTGGAAGTTGCTTTTTCTCTCTTGATATGCTGCTCCCGGGTTTGCAGTGCCATTCTAAAAGCAGGTTTATTATGGCGATCAATTGATATCCCGATGATCCTACCCGGAACATTTCTCTTAAACTTTTCCCGGGTAGCAAAGAAAGCAGCATGGGGTCCGCCATAACCGAGGGGAATTCCAAATCGCTGACTTGAACCAAAAACAATATCAGCACCCCATTCTCCGGGTGGTGTTAAAAGAGTCAGACTTAAAAGGTCGGCTGCAACTCCCACCAGAACTTCATTATCATGAGCCTCGTTTACAAATGAACTGAAATCATGTATATTGCCTTCAGCATCAGGGTATTGTATAATCGCCCCAAAGAAATTCCCATCTGAAACAAAATCCTCATAAGTACCGATAATCATCTCGATGTTCAATGGAATAGCCCGGCTTTGAAGCACTGAAAGAGTCTGAGGAAAAACTCTTTTGTCAACAAAAAACTTATTAACACCCTCTTTAACAGCCTTTCTGCCTCGGCTGTTATACATCATGATCATAGCTTCAGCAGCGGCAGTTGATTCGTCAAGCAAAGATGCATTGGCAATTTCCATTGCTGTCAGATCCATAACCATAGTCTGGAAATTCAATAGCGCTTCCAGTCTTCCCTGAGAAATTTCAGCCTGATAAGGAGTATAGGATGTATACCAGGAAGGGTTTTCAAGAATATTTCTTCGGATAACCGAAAGGGAAATAGTGTTGTAATATCCCATGCCAATGAATGAGCGGTAAAGAATATTTTCGGAAGCAATTTGCTTTATTCTTTTTAGATATTCATATTCGCTCATTCCCCGCTCAATATTAAGCGGAACATTTGTTCTGATGGAAGCGGGAATCGTCTGTTCAATGAGTTCATCAAGATCTTTTACCCCAACCTTGCCCAACATCTCTTTAATTTCATTCTTCCCCGGTCCGATATGACGGTCAGTAAAAATATCAGTCGACATGCATTATGATTTTTATAATTTCTACTCTGAAAATTGTTTTAAAAATACTAAGATGAAAAATTAAAAGCTGTCAGGTCTTATATGTTTAAAAACCTTATTGAAGGAAAGGATTTAAGAACTTTTCATTTCCGATTGTGGTTGATGGCCCGTGACCGGGATACACTTCAACATCATCCCTTAAAACCAATAAGCTCTTCTTAATCCCTTCAACCAGAGTAGTGTAATCTCCTCCCGGAAGATCGGTTCTCCCAATGCTTCCTGAGAAAAGAACATCTCCGCTGAAAAGTTTCATTTCATCCTTTAAATAAAACGCAAGTGAACCGGGAGAATGCCCCGGTATATGCAGAATTTCAATTTTCGTATTTCCAAGAAACAAATCATCCTTTTCAGAAATATACCGGTCTGGTCTGGAAGGCTTTTCTACAGGCAAACCAAAAAAATCTCCGTGTGCTTCGGCATTATCAAGCAAAAACTGTTCTTTCTCCGAACATAGAAATTCTGCATTGAAATGCTCACGAAGAAACTCAACTCCCAGAACATGATCAACATGACAATGGGTATTTATCAATGCCTTTATCTTTATATTCTTTGACTTGATGTAATAAAGCAGTTCCTTAATTTCTTTCTCTTCTGAACAAGCAGCATCAATAATAAAACCACTACCGTTCTGGCCTGAAATTAAATAGGTATTTACATGAAAAGGATTGAAGACGAAAGTTTTTATATCTATCATACCTTAGCTGTCTTTTCCTTTTAACATTGGAACAAAAATAAAAGAGCCATGTTCACTTTTCTCATAATCTCCCTTACCCTTTTTGTTTATTTTTAACATCTTTTGCCCACCTGTTCCTCCAACCGGTACAACCATGGTTCCACCAGTCTTCATTTGATCCAGAAGGTTTTCCGGAATCTCAGGGGCAGCCGCCGTAATAAGGATCCTGTCATATGGGGCATAGGATGGCATCCCTTTATAACCGTCGCCATAAAAAAACTCGACATTGTAACCCAGCTCTGTCAGAAGTGCTCTTGCCTTGAGAAAGAGATCCCTGTGCCTTTCTATTGTAAAAACCTTTGTCCCCATTTCAGCCAGTACTGCAGCCTGATATCCCGAACCGGTGCCTACCTCTAGTACTTTTTGAAGGGGCTTAACATCAAGCAATTCTGTTTGAAAAGCCACAGTATAAGGTTGAGAAATTGTCTGATCATTGCCAATGGGGAAAGCCTGATCACTATATGAAAACTTAAGAAATGAACTGTCCATAAACCTGTGACGCGGCACCTTGTTGATCGCATCCAGTACTTTTTGATCACTAATCCCTTTTTTTGCTAATATATCCCTAAGCTTCTGCCTTAATCCTTTATATTGATAATCGTCAATCATAATATTGCAAATTCATGCAAATTTAACTTTATCAACATAAAAAGTTGAAAAGTCGAATCATTATTTTCTCTTAAATATTAACAATTCCTTATGTTTGTACGAATAAGAATCATTTTTATGATGAGAATAGCTTTATACGGACCACCCGATTTGGCTCATAAACACATTGATAGTATAAGTAATTCAAACCGGTTTCTGCTATCCGGGATCAAAGCGGAAAACGGCAATATCGATTATCCCGGGAATTTACTCGAGCATCCGGTGATCGTCTTTGAAAATGAAGATGACCTGCTGAATGCCTCCGATGTGATTATTTTTCTGAATTTTAAAAACTCACAGTATCTTCTGCTGAAAAGGGCTCTCAAGGAATCCAAACATGTCCTTATAAATCCCTCAACATTCATCCCAAAGGAAGTGCTTTCTGAAATTCAAAAACTTGGAGAAGAAGCGGGTGTGTTATATTACCTGAGACACAAATCCCTGAATACAGAATTACTTAACCATTTGAATTTATATTATTACGGCAATGCTGAGTTTATTGACATCTACAGATATATCCCTGCAGGGATTGAAAAAAATCAATCTTTGATTCATAAGATCATTGGTAGAGAGGTCATGTTTATGCTCTCCATTATTCCCCATGAAATAATAAAATTTAAGGTAAAAACTGTTCCTTATTATTCGCTGACACCTTTCATAATTAATATTCGTTTTGAATTTTCAAACTGCTCGGCCGTTAATCTGACAATTAATTCCTATACGGAAACCAACGCCCGCTTCGCAGAATTATACTTTGAAACAAAAATGCTTAGAATTAATTCCGATGAGAATAAGATTGAATTTGCAAATCGCGACACATCTAAACTTAACTTTTGCAGAAAGGATTTTAATCTTCTGAATGAAGGAAAGCTGTCCGATGAGGTAGAGCTATTCCTCCATTTATTATCAGAACAAAAATATCCTGCGGAATTCAAAAATTCGGGTTTGGCCGCTTATCAGAATATTTACAATATTATTAATGTCATTTCCGGAGCAAGGAAAAGTGCTGTATGACATTTGACATTAATCCTTGTTTTTGCACAATATTTTTTATTATTAGCCGTTATTTTTTATTAACACCATCCCTTTAAACCATAATGAACCCAAAGAGGCAGATTGCAAAATATCTTATTGCAGATTTTTTAGCTGCTGCTATTAGTTGGACACTATTCTATATTTTTCGGAAGGAATATGTTGAACCACTTGTTTTTGGTTATGACATTCCCATAGAATTCAGTCACCGGTATTTTCTTGGCCTTATGATCATACCGGTCATCTGGGTACTTATCTATTACCTTACCGGCTACTACAAAGATATTTATCGCAAATCACGCCTGAACGATATAGGTCAAACTTTTTTTCATTCTTTTCTGGGTGTTACCCTTCTCTTTTTCCTGTTGATCCTCGATGACGTTATTCAATCATATAAAAGCTATTACCTGCTATATACTGTTTTATTCGGATTACATTTTTTTATTACCCTGATCCCACGACTCATTTTTACATCCCGAACCATAAGGAAAATCCAGGATAAAAAAATTGGCTTTAACACATTGCTTATCGGAAGTAACGAGCAGGCAGTTGAAACCTATAAAGAAATTGAAGATCAGGGCCATAACTATGGAAATAGAATTATAGGATTCGTAAATGTCCATCACAAAGAACATTACCAGTTGCAGGATCATATACCTCATCTCGGAAGTTTACGCAGTCTCAATAAGGTGATTGCAAATCATGATGTTAAAGAAGTTATAATCGCCCTGGAAATGTCCGAGCATAAGGAGATCAGTAAAATTATCAATTCACTGGGAAACTGTAATGTTGTCATCAAGGCTATTCCAAATATGTATGATATCCTTACAGGAAAGGTGAAAATGTCCCAGATCTTCGGCGCCCCCTTAATACAGATATCTCACGATCTTATGCCTGTGTGGCAGTCAAATATAAAACAAATTCTGGATTATTTTATCGCATTATTAGCTCTGATAATTTTATCCCCCCTTTTTATTTTTCTTACCATAGGGGTAAAATTATCTTCCCCCGGACCTGTATTTTATTCTCATGAAAGAATCGGTAAATACGGAAAATCCTTTAGAATAATTAAATTCAGGTCTATGCAAAGGGAAGCCGAAAAGAATGGTCCTGAACTCTCAAGAAAAAATGATGCCCGGCTGACAAATTTTGGAAGGTTCATGAGAAAATACCGCCTTGATGAAATTCCGAATTTTATTAATGTCCTGAAGGGAGAAATGTCACTGGTTGGCCCCAGACCGGAAAGACAGTTTTTTATAAATCAGATCATTAAAAAGGCACCCCATTATATTCATTTACAAAAAGTTAAGCCGGGGATAACTTCCTGGGGTCAGGTTAAATACGGTTATGCTGAGAATGTAGATCAAATGATCAAAAGACTTCGATACGATATACTGTATATTGAAAATATGTCCCTTTTTGTTGATCTGAAAATACTTTTCTATACTATCCTCACCATTATCAGGGGCCGGGGCGTTTAGCACCTGCTTCAGAACCGGAAAAAAAATGTTCACTGATGGTGATATATTCGGGACCTTTATTACTGAGCTTACTTTCTAGTAAAACCACGCTTTCCACATTCTGCCTGAGAAAAACTTTATTCCTGTAGGTTTTTATTATGTCTGCCAATCCCTGCTTATCTTTTAAAAACTTCATCCTGCCCAGTGTAAGGTGAGGTGTGAACCCCTCCGGATTCAAATCAAAACCATATCCGTTTAAAGCTTTGTCAATCCTTATTTTCAATTTTTCCAACTTTTCATTCTTTTCAACCCCTGACCACAATACCTTCGGATAAGATAAACTTCTGAATACACCCAGATTTTTATAAATCAACTGAAAATCTTCAGTGTCAAGGGAAATGTCTGAAAGAATCCCGGAAATCCCCGGAATTTTCTCATTCTCCACATCACCAAGGTACCGCAGGGTTATGTGTAAATTTTCATTTTTCACCCATCTGATTTTTTCATTTTCCAACTTTCTTTTTATGTCCATTAACAGGGTAAAGAAAAGAGGATCTGGAAAAAACCGGATCGCTATGAATATCCTTTTTATGTTATGATCCATTAGTTGTCCTGTAAAAAAATATAAGATTCCTGGTCAAAGCGGTCATCCCAATAAGGTTATCAATAAAGTTACTATAAAAAATAATCAAGAATAAAAATACAAATTTTATCGGACAGCAAATCCCTACCCGGTTAATTATCATCTGGCTGCAGCTATTTCCTTTGATTGCAAAGTCTACGATATTTTTAAATCTTCATTTCAGCTTTTGACATAGTCTTTTGTTATACGGATGAGGTGGCCAGACGCATTTATAAATTGTAATCCCTTAAAGGGTCATGTGAGATATTATTCGTATTTTTGAATTGACAAGATCAAAAACCTGACCGGCAACTGCCAAGACGTTTAATAAGAGGATGTAGGCAATACGGCGAATAATTGTAGTAAAGAACAAGTCATTGAATATTAGATGATCTGTAAACCTGATGTAGGGGCTTTTGCTTTTTTTTATAATTTTCAGCTTCGATAAAAAAATAAGATATTATGGCTAAATCAAAGAAATTTGCAATTGTTTTATCAGGATGTGGTGTTTACGACGGTTCTGAAATTCATGAAGCCACCCTGAGTATGTATGCTATTGCCAAAAACGGCGGAGAATATGAAATTTTCGCCCCTGATATTGATCAGCACCACGTCATCAACCATGTCACCGGAGAGGAAATGGATGAAAAAAGAAATGTACTGATTGAATCAGCCCGCATTGCCCGCGGAGAGATCAAATCACTCGATAAATTTTCTGCCGGAAATTTTGATGCCCTTCTTTTTCCCGGTGGTTTCGGAGCAGCAAAAAATTTGTCAACATGGGCGTTCGATGGACCCGGGGCAAGCGTTAATGAAGAAGTGGAAAGATCAGTAAAAGAAATGGTAAATGCTGGAAAACCGATCGGGGCTCTGTGTATTTCACCTGTTCTTCTGGCAAAAATACTGGAAAATCCTGAACTCACAATCGGCCAGGATAAGGATACAATTGAAGCTTTGGAAGTTGTGGGCGCAAAACACAAAACCACATCCCACGGCGAGGTTGTAGTTGATGAGAAATTCAAAATTGTTACAACACCCTGTTATATGCTGGATGCAAGCATAGACCAGATTGGCACGGGGGCTGAAAATGTTGTGAAAAAACTGATGGACATGGTTTAGTGTTAGGATAAGCTGGAGGAATCCAACCTACAGCTGCCCTGACTCGATCATCAAAACAATTTGTTCGATTAGCTGATCGTCCGCTTCAGGATTATATTCCGATTTTAATGAAGAACCGAAAATTCTAGCTATGGCCTGCCAGAATACGGCAGAGAAATTACCTCTGACCTCCTGCAGGACTTCATAAGTTGTGTTACCTGTCTCCCTGTCGATTAACTTAATAAGGATCCTGCCCTGGGAAATGGTCAGATGCTTAACCTCATCCTCAAACTCATCCCTGATCTCCTTCTCAACTTTTTTAACATATCGTTTTCTTTGTACCTCAGTTGGAATTTCATGCAGCTTCTTATCCAGATCTGTCAGAATCCTGCCGGCAGTCTTTGCATAAGGATAGGCAGCCTTCACATTCCTTACCAAACGGCGATAGCGCCAGTATTGCCAGCGACTATTAAACTTTTGCGCAGGATAGATCTTAACTTCGGGTATATTGGAAATCAGAAAGGTATCCCCGTCTATTATCACAGACTCAAGAACCTGAGATCGGGAAGCTTCCTCTTTTTCTTGCGCCATGATAAGCTCAAATGCAAAAAATATGCTTAATATTAAGATAATTCTTTTCAAAATTTCCCCTTTTGACTATTAAACGAAAAAAATCTATGATTAGTTTTCAAAGTTCGGTAAAAAGAAAACTATCCCGGAAAAAAGAAAAGAAAAGAAAAAAGGCCGTTCCTAAAAGAAACGGCCAGTCTCACCTTCTTGCATTAAGGACTAATTAATGTTATAAGAAAGGCTGAGAGAGTATGTTCTTCCTCTGAAGTATTCCTGAACTACATATTCATTGTTTTTATAATTCAGAACTCTTCGGTTCGCAGAATTAAGGATATTCTTAATTTCAAAACCGAGTGTGAAACTATTGTTAATACTCTTTTTTGCCACAAAATTCAGTAATCCCGCCGGAGTTTCGTATATATCGGGAGTACCCCTCTCACTAACCTCGGTAAGACGGGATCCGAAAAGATTATAGGAAAAACTGGCATCTAGACCTGCATTATTATTATCATATGCGAGATTTAGATTTAAAAGATAAGGCGACTGCCCCTGAAATGGGCGACGAGGTTCATCAAACTCAGGATTTCGGTCAGATATAATTTCATATTCCTCAGGGTCAATATCCACTGCAGAATGAATTAGAGAAAAATTGGCGGAAAATTTATAATTATCAAGAGCTGGATTTATAAAGCCAAGTCCCTTTCTTAATTCTAATTCAAGTCCATATACAAGCGCCTCAGGCACATTCACATATTTAATCTGTGGATTTCCTGCAGTCAGAATATACTGTTTGATGATGGGATTCGTAAAGTCTTTAAAGTATCCACTAACAGCAAATAGTTCTCCCGGATTGGGATAATACTCCCATCTCAGATCGTAATTCCGAATAAGCGTTCTTTCCAGCCCGGGGTTACCATTAACAATTACACCTCCGATAAAATCGAATGATGCAAAGGGAGCCATTTCCCTCATATTTGGCCTTGCAAGGGTTTGGGTGTAGGAAGCTCTGAGCTTCATTTCCGGGCTGAGAGAATAAATAAGATTGACAGAGGGTAAAAGATCACCCTTTACAATCTCACCAAAATACTGAGGTTTATTCACTGAATCGACAATAAAATATCTTGCACTTCTGGCATACATTTCGGTAGTTTCATAACGGGCTCCCCCCACCACCTTGAATGAAGGTGTGAAATTCATACTTACCATAAGGTAGGCTGCAGTTACTTTTTCTCCCCCTGTATACTGATTTTGTGCAATAGTTTCATCTGTGAGATAATTACCGAATTCCCATCTGTTTCTTGTAGAGTCATAACCTATGATCCCCGTATTGGAATTACTGAAATATTCAACAGGATTCCCTTCATAATTCATACCTACATTAAACTTCTTGACCATCTGGTAACGGTTTTCGTCAAAATTTCTCTGTTTATCACTATAAAACGCGCCGAGTTTAACCTTATTCGAAGAACTGGCAGACTGAAAGAATGGTATGGTGACGTCAATTTTTCCCTGTATCTGATCATCAGTCAGTTCTCTGAAATAATGAAAAGGAAGATCGTATTCGGAGGAAGAAATATAGTAGGTGGTATCCTCTTCCCCGGGAGTAAAATCATTCGCAAAATAGCGCAGGTCAGGCTCTTCCTGCTTTGATCTCATATCACTTATACTCCAGTCAATTCGGGAATTGTTCGCGAAGTCAAATACATTTGTTCCGCTAAGCTTAAAAATCCTTAATTCTCTTTCCACAAAGTGCAGGGAACGGGTTTCAAATATATTGGAAGAATTTGAAATGCCACCAGGCCACCTGCCTGCAAGATAACGGTTATCGCTCTGGCCATCATGATTGTATATTGTCTTGAACTCTATGGAATGTTTTTTTCCATATTTATACGCGAGATTCATCAATCCACCAACCTGGGTATTTTCAGTTCCCCTTGTATCAGAAAAATAATAATCGGTGGTCAACTCCTGAGCTCCGGATTCCGCCAGAAAATAAATCGCTTCTACACCGTCTCTGTAATAGGAATAATCCTTTTTGTAGTTTATCCCGCCAAAGAAGCCGAGTGGTTTTCCAAACAGGTTAACCTGGTTACCAAGAGACAGGGAGAATTTATTATTCAAACCGCTGTTTTTTGTATTTGGAGCCATCTGACTGAGAACCGATTCACTTGCTCCTTCAAGCACTTGTGCCAGGGAGTCATCCCGGGATGCCCTGATATCCACAGAACGTGTAAGAAACTGAGTCACCATTGTATCCTGCAGGATTTCCGGAATGGCTCTGGTTCCATCATCATATCCAAGCCAATCAGTTTTTCCTCCCTTATGAGTCAGGAAATTTTTATTCAATGAGGCCTGATCATTATATCCTACACCCATGGAAACATTAAAGCTAAATTTATCAGGAAAAGACTTTGTTTGTATATCCACACTTCCACCGGTAAAATTACCTGGCTGATCCGGTGAAAAGGTTTTGGAAGTTATTATGTTTTCAAGAAGATTAGCAGGTATAAGATCAAGTTGGGGACTGTTCATATAAGGATCTGTACCGGGCAATTGCTGACCGTCCAGCTGAGCACTGGCATAACGGTCTCCGAGTCCGCGAATAAAAATATCCTTTCCATTCATCACAGAAACTCCTGTGATCTTTTTCATAGATTCAGCAGCATCGCTGGCAGCATATCTTTTCATCTCTTCTGATGAAATACCATCCTGAATACCTTCTGCTTTCTTTTGCATGGCGAGAATAGCATTTTCACTGTTTTTTATTTGTTTTGCACTAACCACTACCTCAGCAATATCTATGGTAGCCGGTTCCAGGAAAATGCTGAGTAAAGTTACTTTACCTTCTTCAACCTCAACATCCTCAATTAGTTTTGTAGCATAGGAAACGTAACTTATTTGCAGGGCTACTCTTCCGGATTCAACATTTGAAAGGGTAAAACTACCCTCAAAATCTGTTATTGTACCAATGTAGGTATCTTTTATCACAACATTAACGCCGATTAAAGCTTCGCCTGTTTCCTTATCCAGAATTTTACCACGAATAATCCCGTTTTGGGAAAACACCGATAAAAAAGAAAAGGAAAAGATAAAACATATCCATAGGATTTTCTTTAAGTTCATAAGCTTTCTTTAAAATTAATTTAGTCCTTAATGTCTTTTTTAAATAATCAAAAGGAAAGTAGCAATAATTGCTACCTTCCTGTTTTTTAGCTCTAATTTATATCACTATTTAGAGTCTGTCCATAAAGTCGGGTGTCTGGATCATAATGTTCAAGATCAAGGCGCGCAAAAA
Organism: uncultured Bacteroidaceae bacterium; assembly: GCA_964426915.1. GTDB lineage: Bacteria > Bacteroidota > Bacteroidia > Bacteroidales > CAYRTD01. The sequence goes on from CAYRTD010000075.1 coordinate 18,361, forward strand.
TTTTAAACCGCAGTATACTAATGTATTCGAGGATTTAAAATTTTTGCAGCAACGCAGATATTGGACATTATGGACAGACACTA
>CAYRTD010000076.1:0-18297 GCA_964426915.1 uncultured Bacteroidaceae bacterium
AACCCCATAAACCCATAAACCATATCCCCATAAACCCATAAACCCATAAACCCATAAACCCATAAACCATAACCCCATAACCCCATAACCCATAACCCCATAACCCCATAAACCATAACCCATAACCCCATAAACCCATAAACCCATAAACCCATAAACCCATAAACCCATATCCCAATATTTCCCCATTTCCCAATTTAATATTATCTTTATTCGATTTTTAAGGAATGTTATGAGTGATTTTATTGTATCTGCAAGAAAATACCGGCCGGAGACGTTTAAATCCGTTGTTGGTCAGCAAAGTATAACCGGCACACTGAAGAATGCCATTAAGAATAACCATCTTGGTCACGCCTATTTGTTTTGCGGCCCCAGGGGGGTAGGAAAGACTACCTGTGCGAGGATTTTTGCCAAAACCATCAATTGTGCAAATCCGACAGGAGAAACCGAACCCTGTAACGAATGCGAATCCTGTAAAGCATTCAATGAGTCCCGATCCTATAATATCCATGAACTTGATGCTGCATCCAATAATTCGGTGGATGATATCCGTACTTTAACGGAACAGGTGCGAATCCCTCCCCAGGTAGGAAAATACAGTGTCTATATTATTGATGAGGTTCATATGTTATCCCAGTCGGCATTCAATGCCTTTTTAAAAACTCTTGAGGAGCCGCCTGCACATGCAGTTTTTATTCTGGCAACTACAGAAAAACATAAAATTATTCCCACTATATTATCGCGGTGTCAGATATTCGATTTCAACAGGATCAAAGTAGAAGATGCAGTCAAATATCTGGCTTATATTTCCGGGAACGAAAGTATTGAATATGAGGAAGAAGCACTGCATATTATAGCTCAAAAGGCTGATGGGGCAATGAGGGATGCGCTCTCCATTTTTGACCAGATTGTTAGTTTCAGCGGAAAAGATATAAAATATCAGGATGTTATCGATAACCTTAATATTCTGGATTATGAATATTATTTCCGGGCTACAGATTTTTTTCTGGAAGAAAATGTATCCGGTGCTCTTCTGGTCTTCGATGAAATAATAGATACCGGCTTTGACGGACATAACTTTATTACCGGTCTGGCTTCACATTTGAGAGATCTTCTTGTTTCATCTGATCCGGCTACCTTAAAACTGCTTGAAGTAACCGATTCCTTGCGTCAGCGATACCTTGAACAGAGCAAAAAGTGTACTCCCGGGTTTTTATTCGAAGCCCTGGAAATATGTAACCAGGCAGACCTGCAATACAAAGCAAGCCGAAATCAGCGATTACTGGCAGAGCTGGCACTGGTTAAACTCACACGTATTGTGAGCGAAAAAAAAAAGTCTGATAACGAAATAGAAAAATCCACAAAAGAGGAATCCGGGGAAAGGGGTTCCTTGAAATCTCCTCCCGGAGATGAATCGAAAATTTTACAGTCTCGGGAACCAAAACCTGAAGAAGCAAAAGAAGAAAAAGTAGAAAAGGCTCAGCCAATACAAAAAAAAACGCATAACCGGAATGTTGTAGAAGGAACCGGGATTTCAATTAAAGATGCCCTGAATGGCAATCTTAATTCAACACCAGACAATGCACAACATGAAGATAAGAAGGCTGAAGATGATTCTCCTATACTATCCGAAGCTGGTGATGAAAACTTCGATTCCGCTATGCTTCAGAAGGCCTGGGAGAAATATGCACTTAAAATTAAAGAGGAAAAGCCCCGGTTGTATACTACACTGTCAACCAGGAAACCTCTGTTAAAGGATGATTTTCAGGTCCTGGTCAGCTTTCATAATACCGATCAGAAAGAAAATTTTATAAACAATGTAAAGCAATATTTGCTCAACTTTCTTAAAAAGGAACTTGGAAACAGTAAAATAACCATCGAAACTTTTCTGAAGGAAAGTGACACTGAGACGAAAAAATTATATACACCTGAGGATAAATTCAGATACCTGAATAAAAAAAACCCGGGACTTGGTAGGCTGAAGCAGGAATTTAACCTGGATTTTGACTAACTAGTGAACCAAACGGGTTTCTACTTGTAATTAATTATTAACCTATAAGATTATATTTTTATGAATGCGCAAAAAATTTCATTAGAAAAAGGAAAATTAGTTGTTCCGGATCATCCTGTAATCCCATTTATAGAAGGTGATGGTACAGGCCCCGATATTTGGGCGGCTTCCGTAAGAGTTATCGATGCGGCAGTTGAAAAATCCTACCAGGGAAAGCGAAAGATTGCATGGAAGGAAGTTCTCGCGGGTGAAAAAGCATTCAATAAAACAGGAAAATGGTTACCGGAAGAAACTCTTGATACCATAAGGGAATACCTTGTAGCAATTAAAGGTCCCCTGACAACTCCGGTAGGAGGGGGTATACGTTCTCTGAATGTTGCCCTCAGGCAGATACTGGACCTTTATGTATGTCTACGGCCCGTTAGATATTACAAGGGTGTACCTTCTCCGGTTAAGGATCCGACTACAACAAATATGGTAATTTTCAGAGAGAATTCAGAGGATATATATGCAGGAATTGAGTGGATGCATGGAACTCATGAAGCAACTAAAATCAAAAAGTTTCTGATTAATGAAATGAATGTAAAGACGATCAGGTTTCCTGATACCGTATCTATCGGGATAAAACCCATATCCAAAGAAGGAACCGAACGTCTGGTCAGGTCAGCCATTCAGTATGCAATAGATAATGAACAGCCTTCAGTTACACTCGTTCACAAGGGGAATATAATGAAATTTACCGAAGGCCAGTTTAAGCAATGGGGCTATGAACTCGCTGAAAGCGAATTTTCCGATAAGGTATTTACCTGGAATCAATATGATGAAATTGCCGAAAGCAAAGGAAAAGATGCCGCCAATAAAGCACAGGATGAAGCCCTTAAATCCGGGAAGATCCTGATTAAGGATGTGATAGCAGATGCTTTCCTGCAGCAGATACTTACGAGACCTGCGGAATATGCAGTTATAGCCACAATGAATCTCAATGGTGACTATATAAGCGATGCCCTTGCAGCAATAGTAGGAGGTATTGGTATAGCCCCCGGCGCCAATATTAACTATGAGTCGGGACATGCAATCTTTGAAGCAACTCATGGAACGGCTCCGAAATATGCCGGTCTGGATAAGGTAAATCCCGGATCCTTAATACTTTCCGGAGTCTTGATGTTGCAATATCTCGGATGGGATGAAGCTGCTGATAAAATAGTTGAAGGACTGCAGAAAGCTATATTATCTAAAAAAGTAACATATGATTTCGCCCGTTTGATGGATGATGCTGATGAATTAAAGACTTCTGAGTTCGGAGCCGCAATCATCAATAACATGTAAAATTTTTTCCGGGTTGTTCCATTCATGAAAAATACTATGAATTTTCACAGCCCGGACTTAAAAATTTCAAACACAAATTAACTTCTTAAAACTAAGATATTATGTTAACAAAAACAATGTCTCAAATCCTCAATGAACAAATTGATAAGGAAGGATACTCTTCCAATCTTTACCTCGCCATGGCAACCTGGGCAGAAGCAAATGGTTATAACGGAATTGCACAGTGGTTGTATGCTCAATCGGAAGAAGAAAGATTACATATGTTGAAAATTATTAACTATGTTGGTGAGAGGGATGAACATGCAATAATTCCGGGTTTTGAAAAACCCCCGGTAGATTACAATAACGTTTCTGAACTTTTCCAGGCGGTTCTGAAACATGAACAGTATATTACAGAATCGATTAACGATATCGTGGGCAAATCTATGGAAGAAAAGGATTATACCACTCATAGCTGGGTTCAGTGGTTTGTGAATGAGCAAATTGAAGAAGAAGCTTCTGTCAGGGAAATACTTGACAAACTTAAACTGGTGGGTGATAATAATCTGTATATGTTCGACAGGGACATTATGACAATGAGAGGATCGGACACAGAATAAAACTGGTCTTGGTTCCCTCTTTCAGCAGCAGGGTTTTCTGTAACAGAAATGCGATGAATAGGCAATATATTCAGCATTTGGCAGTCACTCTTTCGGTAAAGCCGTTATGTTTGGTCTCTTTCTTTTATAGATATAGCGGTTGTGAGGCTCGTTTCACTAATTCAACCTTAGTAAACAGGAAGACTTCTTGAAACGCATTGGGCAGATTCTCTATTTCCCGGCTTGCGCCGGCATACACTTTCGCATTGGCTTAAGCATACAGTCCTGGCGCCTCCACGCAAAGCCAGGGCAACAAGCGGTTGCAGGCTTTTGATCCGGACACTTGACTATTAATTATTAACAAACAGCCTGGATAATAGAAATTACTTACTTTATTATCAGATTGCTGTTCAGGGATTCTTCTTCTGTATCCAGTTTCAGGTGATAAATGCCGGGGCCGAGGTTTTGAAGGTCCAGACTATAATTAACATCTGGTATGTTCAAATATTCGTCCCTGTATACAAGCTTACCTGCAGTATTGTATACTTCAATACTGACATTTTCCATATTATTTGCTTTCAAAATTACCTCAAATAAGCCGCTACCGGGGTTGGGATATACTTTCAGCTTATTCAGTTTACGGATCTCTTCCTGATATTCTTCCACGCTCAGAGGCGCATCCCAGAAAATTAATGTAAAAGTGCCTTCCACTCCACCGGCACTTCCATCGACCTGGAGGTAATATTGTTCACCCGGGATAACAGATACTTCTTCCAGGGCGGCAGCGAAAAATTTATCTTCTCCATAATAATCATCGAATGCCGCAACCAGCTCTCTTCCGCTCTCACTGAATATACTGTCGCAGGTGTTAATTTTCCATAAAGCGAGCTGATTATCCATTCCGGGGGCATCGAAGCTGACAATCCCATTTTCGGGTCCGGTAAATTTGAACCATACAGAGTTTTGAACTCCTCCTTCGACACACCAGTGCATGGGTTCATCGCACTCACCTTCAGGGGGTTCGGGTTCTCCATCTTCCACAGTAGCGTTTATATTGGTATGTATTCCATAATATCCGGGCGTTATCTCAAGGGCATCGCAAATATCATCATTGTCTGGATTTTCTACTACATTCACGGTAATTGAAGTAGAACCTGTACAACTTCCCATTGTACCATTAACGGTGTAAGTGGTGGTATCGGTGGGGGAAGCCACGACGGAAGGGCCGGATGTGGTATTCAGGCCAATGGCCGGACTCCAGATGTAATTATCAGCCCCCCAGGCATTAAGGGGCAGAGATTTCCCTTCAACCAGTTTCTTTTCAGAATAGGGCAGGAATATATCCAGTTCTTCCACTACCTCAATGTAGCTTTTCTTTGTTAGCTCTTTTGTTCCGGAAGGACCTGTGATCGTGAGTTTTATATCTTTCAACCCGCTGCTGGAATAGGAAACATTATGCGGACCTTCAGTGTCCGCTGTCGATGGCGTAGCCCCTTCTCCAAAGCTCCATTCGAAACTGCTGATCAGACCATTGGAATGCTGGCTGAATTCAACCGGAACATTCACGCATGTATAAGTTTTCCCGGCCTTGAAAAATGGATTAATATCGGTATTCCTGTTGGCATAAACCCTTATGGAAAGATCTGCTTCATAATCTTCAATATCGGCCCCCATTCCCTGCCATTCTTTTTCATCTTCGCTGATCCAGAAAAAACCTGAATCTTTCAAAGCCGGGAGGGCATAATCTTCTCCCTGAAACCTTATTTCGGCCTCTGCAGGAATCGGGTAAAGGTAGCCCGGTGTATAATACTTGATTTTTACATAAAAATCTCCATTCACAAGTGTTGGAATATCAAATGTGTAATACCCCGGAAATTTGCAGAAATTATTCTCAGACCGGGCAAGCAAACCGGTAAGTGTGTCACCGTCGAAATCGTCCCATATTTCTATATCAATAACCGACCCGGAGGTATTGACAAAGGTGCCTACCTTATCTATAAAGTTCTCTGTCGGAGCCTCGTATTTGGCAAGTCCGTAGGAGGTTTCATTGCGGAAACCATAGGAAGTGGTCATTCCGAGCTTGTCGAACATATACATCGTATCTATCTCCGATTTTTGAATGCGGTCGGGAAAATATGAAACGGAGGATAGGAATTTTGCATCATCATAGGCAACATAAAAATAACCTTCATCAGCCCATTCCTTTCCCCAGCTGTTCTTAACTATCCATGCGCCTTTTGTGGGGGACGGACTATCAAAACCTCCTTTGACATCCATGTCATCATCCCATCCTACAATTAGTACAGCATGATTTACAGGGTTTGTGCCTCCATAGTTATATGTATGGTCCGACCAGTTTAAGGATCCTCCTACAATGATATCCATATGGATTGCAGCACTCACGGCTCCATAGTTAAAAACGGCCTGTTTTACAATATTTACATCTTTAGGCAACCAAACAACGGAAGGAACATATTGTGGTATGTCAACTGGTTTAGAAGGACAGGTAACATAGGGATTCCCGGAATATGGATCGGATTTTTCCGTGGCCGGACCCGCAAGCCTGGTAAGGTATGCGGCAGCGATGAGATCGTTTCCTCCATCATCGATCCCGAATTCAAAACCATGACAGGTACCCATATTCTCTTCAGAAAGATCAAGGGTGGTCTTCGAATAACCGCCAAGCTTTATCCAGCGGGATTCTATTGCTCCAATACTCGAAAAAGTCCAGCAGGATCCAAGTGGATTCTGATCTTTTACCGAAGTTATTAAATTGAAATCCCTCAAATCGTATTTTGAAGGAAGCTGTCCGCCGCTTTTCTTTGTCCTATCCTGAAATGCAAATTCATTGAACTGGAATTCGACAGGGCTGGGAAAATATCCTGTGGCATTGGGGCCCGTTTTTCCGGATTTTTTTCCGGACTTTTCAGCATATTTAATGAATTCCGGATTAAGCGGTGCTCGTTGTGCAGTTTTTTGAGCCATCATAAACGATGGAAACATTAGCATTACCAGAATTATATAAAAATCTTTCATTTCAATTCCCTTTAATGTTACTCATTTTAATGTTACTTATTGAAAATTTGAAAAGCAAAGTTAATTTAAATATTTACATTTTAACTTTTATCTCTTTTGGTTTAACATTTTAACTGACCTTTAACTGTGTAAGCTCTGTTTATTGACAAACCTCAGGCAAAATACAATTCCTGAACTTTAATTACGTTATAATTCGATAGTTTCTTTAAAAAGACTAATTTTGCTACTATCAAAAAAAATGAAACAGGCATATGAGCATTATAAATAATATTCTGGGTAAATTTCTTGGAAATAAAGCAGAACGGGACCTTAAAGAGATACAGCCATATATCGACACAATAAAAGCTGTCTATCCTGAGATTGAAAGGCTTTCAAACGATGAATTACGCGGCAGGACAGATGAGATACGTAACAGGATAAAAGAATATGTAAGGAAGGAAGAAGCCGAGGTTGAAGAACTCAAATTAAAGGCTGAAGACCCGAAGATCGGGGTAAACAAAAAAGAAGAGTTTTATTCTCGTCTGGATAAACTGGAAAAAGAGATTGATGATAAATTTGAGGAAATATTGAATGAAGTACTCCCTGAAGTTTTTTCGATTGTAAAGGAAACAGCTAAACGATTTACCGAGAATAAGGTGCTGGAGGTTAGTGCAAGAGATTATGATAAAGATATGGCTGCTGAGGTGGATCATGTTGATATCAAGGGAGATATAGCGTTTTGGAAAAACACCTGGGTAGCCGGAGGTAATGAGGTTACATGGGATATGATCCACTATGATGTGCAGTTAATCGGAGGTGTGGTACTCCATCATGGCAAAATTGCTGAGATGGCAACGGGTGAAGGTAAAACCCTTGTTGCTACCCTCCCCGTTTTTTTAAATGCTCTCACTGGTAAAGGAGTACATCTTGTAACGGTTAATGATTACCTTGCCCGCAGGGATGCAGAATGGATGGGACCCATTTTTCAGTTCCATGGACTTACTGTAGATTGTATTGACAAGCATCAGCCTAATTCCGAAGAACGGAGGCGGGCCTACAAATGTGATATCACCTACGGAACAAATAACGAATTCGGATTTGATTACCTGAGAGACAATATGGCAATCAGTCCTGAGCATCTCGTGCAGAGAAGACATAATTATACAATTGTAGATGAGGTTGACTCAGTGCTTATCGATGATGCCCGTACTCCGCTTATCATCTCCGGTCCGACACCACGCGGCGACAGGCAGGAATTCGAGGAACTCAAACCGCGGGTGGAAAGAATAGTGGATGCTCAGAGAAAACTGGTAACCGGGATCCTGACTGAGGCCAAGAAATTGCTTGCTGAAGAAAAAACCGAAAAGGCTGGTTTTAAACTTTTACAGGCGAATAAAGGATTACCAAAAAATAAGGCGCTTATCAAGTTTCTGTCGGAAGAGGGAAATAAATCCCTGTTATTGAAAACAGAAAACCATTATATGCAGGAGAATTCCAAGAGGATGCCTGAGGTTACCGATGAGCTGTTTTTTGTCATTGAGGAGAAACAAAATTCTATTGAGCTTACCGACAAGGGTATTGATCTTATATCCACTACCGATGACCCAGATTTCTTCATACTTCCGGATATAGGTTCGGAAATTGCGGAAATTCAGCGCTCGGAAATGAAAGAGCAGGAAAAAGTCATTAAAAAGGATAAATTATTGCAGGATTATGCTGTAAAATCTGAACGTGTTCACACCGTAAATCAGTTGCTGAAGGCCTATTCTCTTTTTGAAAAAGATGTTGAGTATGTGGTTATTGATAATAAGGTGAAAATTGTAGATGAACAGACTGGTCGAATAATGGAAGGACGCCGTTACTCGGATGGGTTACATCAGGCGATCGAAGCAAAGGAAAACGTGAAGGTTGAAGCAGCCACCCAGACTTTTGCATCCATTACACTGCAGAATTACTTCAGAATGTATCATAAACTTGCCGGTATGACCGGAACTGCCGAAACTGAAGCCGGTGAATTCTGGGATATTTATAAACTGGATGTTGTGGTTATTCCAACAAACCGGCCGATCGTCCGTGATGACAGACAGGACCTCGTTTATAAAACCAAAAGAGAAAAATATAATCAGGCAATAGAGGAAATTGTGGAACTGGTTGAACAGGGTAGGCCTGTGCTTGTAGGTACCACTTCTGTTGAAATATCAGAGACCTTAAGCCGGATGCTTAAGATGCGAAAGATTTCTCATAATGTACTGAATGCAAAATTACACAAAAGGGAAGCGGATATCGTTGCTGAAGCCGGGCAAAAGGGAATGGTGACCATTGCTACCAATATGGCCGGCCGGGGAACAGACATTAAACTCACTCCCGAAGTGAAAGCCGCCGGAGGCCTCGCTATTATAGGAACCGCCAGGCATGAATCGAGGAGGGTAGACCGGCAGTTAAGAGGTAGGGCCGGCCGCCAGGGAGATCCCGGATCATCCCAGTTTTATGTGTCTCTTGAAGATGACCTTATGCGACTGTTCGGCTCGGAAAGGATTTCCGGAATGATGGATCGTCTGGGTCTGAAAGAAGGTGAAGTTATTCAGCATCAAATGATCAGCAAGTCCATTGAAAGGGCTCAAAAGAAAGTCGAAGAGAATAATTTCGGGATCCGTAAAAGATTGCTTGAATACGATGATGTAATGAATTCTCAGCGTGAAGTAATCTATAAACGAAGACGACATGCTTTATACGGTGAGAGACTGGGCGTGGATATTGCTAATATGATGTACGATGTAGTGGAAAGCATAGTAAATGAGCACCTTGGAGCAGGTAATTATGAGGATTTCAAATTTGAACTGATTAGAACACTCTCTGTAGAAAGTCCGGTAAGTGAAGCCGAATTTCTTAAAGCAAGCAATGAAAACCTTATTGAAAAACTTCACTCCCTTATTCTCGATACTTACAGGAGGAAGGAAGAAGCCATAGCCAAACAGGCTTTCCCGGTTATTAAGGATGTTTATGAAAAGCAATCTGCTGTTTACGAAAATATAGTTGTTCCTGTTTCCGACGGACAGAAAGTATACCGGGTGATTACCGATCTTAAAAAGGCCTACGAAACAGAGGCACAGGAGCTGGTGCGTTCCTATGAGAAAACAATCACTCTTGCTACCATTGATGATAACTGGAAAGAGCACCTTCGTGAGCTTGACGATCTGAAACAATCGGTCCAGAATGCAACCTACGAACAAAAAGACCCGCTTCTTATTTATAAATTCGAATCTTTTGAGTTATTCACACAGATCGTTGACAAGATAAACAAAGAAGTAGTTGCCACATTAATGAAAGGACATATCCCCGTTTCCGATCCGTCTGCAGTCAAAAAAGCACAGGAGCCCAAAAGGCTGGATCTTAGTAAATTTGAAGCCAACAAGCATGAAACACCAAGCTATAATGATCCCTCAGGAGGAAGTCCTGAAAGGAAAAAAGCTTCACCGGTACGTGTTGAGAAAAAAGTAGGGAGAAATGAACCCTGTCCCTGTGGCAGCGGAAAAAAATATAAGAATTGCCACGGTAGAGCAGGGTAGGTAACCTAACTATCTAGCCACCAAAACTACCATTTAATACTTTAATTCTTTCATTTAATTCCTTGCTCACTTTCATTAAGGGGAGTCTGAGATTGTCATCAAGGAGAGCTTTATGTTTCATGAAGGCTTTGACGCCTGCAGGATTTCCTTCTTCAAACATTGCCTCTATGAGAGGTAAAAGAGGGAAATGGATCTTTCTTGCTTCCAGGGACTTGTTTTCCAGTGCAAAACGAACCATTTTAGAAAACTCTGAAGGGAAGGCATTTGCAATGACAGATATAACTCCGGATCCACCCAGGAATATCATGGCAGGAGTAATCGCATCATCACCGGAAATTAAATGAAATGATGCGGGCTTTCCTGCACTTATCTCCATTATTTGTTTAATATCTCCTGAAGCTTCCTTGATACCGACGATTTTCCCGTTATAATTATGGGCAAGTCTGAGGCAGGTTTGGGAGGATATATTTGAAGAGGTTCTTCCGGGAACATTGTAGAGAATTACCGGAACCGGACTTGCCTCAGCTACTCTTGAGAAATGTTCAAAAATACCCTCCTGAGTGGGTTTGTTATACCAGGGAGCAACGGAAAGGATAGCATCAATTCCGTTGAAGTCTTCAGATTCTATGCTTTTGATCAGTTCAGTGGTGTTATTGCCCCCATATCCCATAACAATCGGAAGTCTTCCCTTATTAACTTTTTTCACCGTTTCAGTTAGCTCTTTTTTTTCACCAGATGACAGGGCGGGCGATTCGGCAGTTGTTCCGAGAACCACAAGATAATCCACTCCGCCGGCTATTACATATTCAACGATTTTATTAAGAGATGAATGATCAACTTGTCCTTTTTCATCGAAGGGTGTAACTAAAGCAACTCCGGTTCCTATAAATGTTTTTGAATCCATATTAATATTCTTTCTGAGATTTAGACTTGATTTTTCGAGTTATTCAGCATGGATATATAATTCTTGATTTGTTCAATTAAATAATCTACACGGGGATTTTTATTTATATCGATCATGAAATCGAAATCATTATCATCCTCTGTATACCGGCCCACCTTGAAATTTGCAGAAGATAATTTGGATATATAACAGATGGTGAAATAATGTTCAAGACTCAGATCAAATAAGATATTGAATTCAGTAGTTATAAATTCATTGGCAACCACGGTTTTGGGCTTGAGAAACCAGTCAATATCTTTCAGACTAACCAGGTCGCAATTATCCCATAGTACCATTTCATCGGGCAATTCATTTGATTCCACATAGCCCAGTAAACGAGTACTTATATTATTCGACTTGAGGAATCCGGAAAACTCTTTTATATGTCCGAAAGCCTCCTTGTCGTTGGCATCAAACAAAATGCCTGCAGAGTGTGCACTTTCGAAATTATGTAGTTTTCTTTTGCGTACGGAATTTTTCATCTTTTTTTTCAAGATGTAATTCCCCAGGGCCATTCTTATTTTTAAAAATCCTCTCACAATACAATATTACTAAAAATTGATGTGTCTTCAATGATTTGCCGAGATCATCTTTTCAAATCTGTCTTCATCTATAATTTTTACTCCCAGGTCTTCTGCCTTTTTTCTTTTTGAAGGCCCGGTGTTCTCACCGGCGATGAGATAATCTGTTTTGCTGTTTACGGATGACTGGTTCTTACCACCATTTTTTTCAATCAGATCCTTGATCTCATCGCGGGAAAATCTGCTGAAGGTTCCGGAAATTACAAAGCTGATATTTTTCAGTCCTGAGGATACAGGTTTGCTCTCTTCATCAATTTCGAAGTTGAGTCCGTATTCACGCAGACGTTCAATAATTTGAATATTTCCCGGACCTGAAAAAAAGTCCGTAAGGCTTTCAGCAATCCTGCCTCCAATCTCATCAACTTCAGTAAGCTCTTCGAATGAGGCATCCATAAGACTGTCCATATTATTAAAGTGCCGGGCCAGTTTTTTTGCTACCGTTTCTCCTACAAACCGGATACCTAAAGCATACAATACTCTCTCAAAACCGGCATTTTTAGAATTCTCTATACTTTTTAAAAGATTATTTGCCGATTTTTCAGCAAATCGTTCCAGTTTGATAAGGTCACTGAATTCAAGCTCATAAAGATCAGCAATATTGCTGAGCAGGTCATTTCGAAAGAGCTGATCGATAGTGGCCTCTGCTAGATTAATATCCATTGCCTTCCTGCTCACGAAATGTTCTATTTTACCTTTAATCTGTGGCGGACACTGATGGATATTGGGGCAGTAATGAGCGGACATTCCTTCGCTACGAACGAGTTTGGTGCCGCATTCCGGACAATTTTCAATAAATTTGAATTCCTCAGTATGTTGCCCCCTTACAGTTTTATCAACATCCACTATTTTTGGGATGATCTCACCTCCCTTTTCAACGTATACCATATCTCCGGGACGAATGTCAAGTTGTTTTATCTGATCCTCATTATGCAGCGATGCTCTTTTTACAGTGGTGCCTGCGAGACTTACCGGTTCAAGATTTGCAACCGGGGTAACAGCCCCGGTTCTTCCCACCTGGAAACTTATGGATTCCAGTTTTGTATAAGCCTGCTCTGCCTTGAACTTATAGGAGATGGCCCATCTCGGGGTTTTTGCTGTGAATCCCAGGTCCTGCTGTTGAGCTATGGAATTTACTTTTACAACAATGCCGTCTATCTCGAACGGCAGCTCCTTTCGCTTCTGATTAATTTCGTCTATATAGTTAAATATCTCATCTATTGATTTTGCTTTCCGGATAAATTCAGCCGGAACCCTGAATCCCCACATCCTGGCTTTCATCAGATTATCATAGTGATTGTCATAGGGCAGATCTCTACCGGGTAAATAATATAAAAAACACTCAAGTGGGCGCTTTGCTACTTCCGATGAGTTTTGAAGTTTTAGAGTGCCGGAAGTTGCATTACGCGGATTGGCAAATAATGCCATACCGGATTGCGATCTGGTCTCATTTAACTTCAGAAATCCCTCTCTCGTCATAAACACTTCTCCGCGTATTTCAAATTCATCCGGATAATCATTTTTCTGCAGAGTAAGAGGAATGCTGTTAATGGTGCGGATATTCCGGGTAACATCATCCCCCTTCTCACCGTCGCCTCTTGTGACACCGCGAATGAGTTGACCGTCCCTGTATGTAAGACTGATGGCTACTCCGTCATACTTCAGTTCAAGTACATATTCAATTTCATCTTCTATGGCTTTTTTGACTCTCTTATCGAATTCCTGCAATTCTTCCCTCGAATAAGTGTTACCCAGGGAAAGCATGGCATATTTATGTTTAACTGTTTCAAACTCCTCGGTCAGGTCACTGCCCACTCTTTTACTCGGGGAATTTACATCTTCAAATTCCGGGAACTCTGCTTCAAGCCTTACTAATTCCTTCATTTTCTGATCATATTCGTAATCGGATATCGAAGGTTCCGAAAGAACATAATATTTGTAATTATGCTGATTAAGTTCTTTTCTGAGTGTAATGATCTTTTTTCTGGCTGTTTGTGAGTCCATCGAAATTTTTTTTCATAAAATTAGAAAAAAAAGCCTATGTCTTTTTTACCAACCTAAGATTATTTAATTAATTTTGAAAAACTGGTTTTTACGGATCTTTCGGTCCGTTAACTAAGAGGGAATGCCGTTAGAATCGGCAACAGTACCCGCTGCTGTGTTCTCCGCTAATTCCGGGATATTCTTCGCCACTGCAAGTGATGATCTTGTGGGAAGGCCTTCCGGAAATGGAGTTAGTCAGAAGACCTGCCGGTAAGTCAATAAACTAAGCTTTCGGGATAATAAAGCGAAAATGTATATCTCTTCTCTGTTTAGGTTATTGGCTGCAAATCTTATTTTTTAATTTTTTAAACTATTTCACATGAAGACCAAATCATTGATCATTGCATTTGCAGCAACAGGAATTTTATGTTTTTCATCCTGCGAAAAAGACAAAACAGAAAAAGACATTATCACTTTTGAGGAAATCGACCTTGGTGATAAAGGGTATTATGTTGATAAAAGCGGTGGCTTTACAACCGGTAATGCTTTTTTTAAAACAAACTACAATGCAGACTGGGACTCCTGGACTGGTTTTGTAGTTTCAAATCACAATGACACGGAAACCCGGGGGTATGAAAATCAATACAGCTCAATTGCAGGGAGCGGAGCTGACGGGAGTGAACAATTCGCGCTTCTTTATACAGGGTCGTCCGATACCATTGAATTTTTGATTCCTGAAAAAGTAACAAATATATCATTTTGCAATTCCACCTGGACTTATTATGCTATGCTTGAAGGTGATCCACCTTCAAAACAATTTGGAGGAAACAGTGGTGACGAACTTGATTATTTTAATCTTCTCATTAAAGGTCTGGATGAAGGAGGGAGAACTGTTATGAATGCCACCCTTACTCTGGCAGATTACCGTTTCACCAATAACGCAGAAGATTATATTGCGAATTCCTGGACAGATATTGATCTCAGTGAAGCCGGTTATCTGAAATACCTTGTATTGTCTTTCGATTCATCCGATACCGGAGACTATGGGATTAATACTCCTACATATGTATGTATCGATAATATCACCGGAGAATTACAGGAATAATACGGAGACAGAGTAAAAAAAATACTACATTAGGGCCTGTCCATTAGTGTCTGGCACTAAGGTAGGTAATCATATGCGAACAGGGATCATAATAATGTTATTCTTCCTCAGTTCTTTTGTTCTGTTAAATGCACAGATTCAGAGGGGTGGGCAACCCATGCTTACAAAATCCTACAGGTCGGTTGCCCCTCCTTTCCTTCTCAACAGTAATGAGATCCAAAGATCCATCGCCAGAATCCTGAGTGATGATGCAACTGTATATGGCAAAAAGCCCTTAAGCATAGCTGTGGACCAAAAGGTGGATGTTACTCCCGAAAATTCCGGAAGATGGATTAACCCGGGGAATGGTTATAGAATTTGGAGACTTGAAGTATTTTCAAAAGATGCTGAAGCTTTAGCCGTTTATTTCGACCGGTTCAAACTTGAGAAGGGTGTAATGCTCTTTTTGTATGATCCGGATTTTACAAATATTCTCGGAGGGTTTAATTATCTTACAAATAAAGAATCCGGTATTTTACAAACGGCATTTGTTCCGGGGGAAAGCATGGTGATTGAATTGCAGGTCCCGGCGGGTAGGGATTACGGGGAAATTTCCGTTGGGAGCTTTTCACATGCCTTTGTTAATATTTTCAAAAAAGATAGGAAGAAAGATAATTTTTATGGTCTTTCGGGTTCATGTGAAGTTGATATTAACTGTGCCGAAGGTACTTCATGGCAAACCATAAAAAGATCGGTATGCCGAATTATTTTCAAAAGGAATTCTTTTACAACAGATTTGTGCACAGGCAGCCTTATCAACAATACCTCCAAAGACGGAAAAGCGTATTTTTATACGGCCAATCATTGTATCCGGGATGTTTTCGAAGCACAAACAGCCGTTTTATATTTTAATTATGAGTCGGAAGAATGTAACGGAGCAGATGGTGATGCAACCCTTACCCTTTCAGGCACAGAGGTTCTGGCTACTTCCGATAGTCTCGATTTTTCCTTGTTATTGCTTTCCGAGGAGCCTCCGGAAGAATATAAGCCTTATTTTGCCGGGTGGTCCAGATCCCTTTCTCCACCTTCTTCAACGGTTACTATTCATCATCCTAAGGGAGATGTAAAGAAAATATCGAAGGATATGGATCGGGCAAGGGTTGAATATCAGGAAAATAATCCACGGGAATGGTTATTTACAAGTACCCCCGGAGCTTTTTGGAGAATTGAAAAATGGGAGATTGGAGCAACAGAAGGCGGCTCTTCCGGTTCTCCCCTTTTTAATCCTTTACAACTTATTGTCGGTAATTTAACAGGTGGAGATGCGACCTGCTTTAATCCGGTAAACGATTATTTTTCAAAATTCTTTATGAACTGGGATTATTATCCGGAACCCGGAAGACAGTTAAAATACTGGCTGGATTCTCTGGATACCGGGCTGGAATTTATCAGTGGCCATGACCCTTCAGGTATTGAGGAAGTCTTTGAAAGAGAACTTTTCACTCTATACCCAAATCCGGGAAACGGCAGATTCACTATCCATACCGATACTATTTTTACCGGAACTTCAAAGATAGGTTTATACAACTTGAGTGGAAAGCTGATGGGCGATTATAGCGTTCAGAATATAAAAGTTTTTAATTTTGATTTATCACATCTTGAGAATGGAGTATATATCCTGGATATCATAACTGGAGGTTACCGTGAACAAAAGAAAATTGTAATACTTAAGTGAAAAAGATACTCCCGATATTAAGTTTAGCTTTTATTTGTCAGGCCTGTTACTCTCCGGTTAATAATACCAATCCGGATAATGATAATACTTACGCCGGGAAGTTCAGGATAGAAGAATTTAACGCTTACCGGACAATCACGGTTTACGACCCATGGCAAAGGTCTTCCGGTGAGAAATTGACCTATATCCTCGCAAAGGATATCACCGGAATACCGGATTCCTTAAAAAATTTTCCTGTCATTCAGATACCGGTATCGAGGGTGGCGGTGTTTTCCACTACCCATATCGGGTTTATCGAAGCCCTTGGTGAATCTGAAGGGATTACGGGGGTCTCAGGTTTAAAATATGTTTGTAACGAGATTGTGAAAGAAAGAGCCGGCAGGAAGAAAGTTTTTGATGTCGGGTATCCTCCGGGAATCAATTATGAAAGATTGATAGATCTATCCCCGGATGTGGTTTTTCTTTATGGGATTGAATCTTCCGTTGCAGGAATCTCGGCAAGACTGGAGAAGGCAGGTATCCCCTGTTTTATTTTAGCAGAATACCTGGAAGCTC
The DNA here is from genome assembly GCA_964426915.1 of uncultured Bacteroidaceae bacterium. Lineage (GTDB taxonomy): Bacteria > Bacteroidota > Bacteroidia > Bacteroidales > CAYRTD01. The sequence continues at coordinate 17,375 of CAYRTD010000076.1, forward strand.
ATCCACTGGGTAAAATGGAGTGGATCAAAATTTTCGGCCATTTCTACGGTAAAGAAGAACTTGCCGCAGAAATATTCAAAAAGGCCGGTAATGAGTACGAAGCATTGAAAGAATTAACAGGAACAATTGAAGATAAACCTTTTGTTCTTACCGGTATGCCATGGAAGGATACCTGGCATATGTCCGGTGGACAAAGTTATACCTCAAAGCTGATAAGCGATGCAGGTGGTAAATATTTATGGAGTGAAAATAATTCTTCTGAAAATATACCTTTATCGCTTGAGGCGGTTATGCCCGGAGCAATGAAAGCAGATTTATGGATAAATACCGGATCGGCATCCAGCCTTTCAGAAATTGCAAACAGGGATCCGCGCTTTACGAAATTCAATGTTTTTAAGAATGGAAATCTTTATAATAACGATGCATTGGTATGTGAGAGTGGTGGAAACCCATTTTGGGAAAAAGGCGTAACTGAACCCCACCTGATACTCAAAGACCTGATAAAAATTTTCCACCCCAATGTGCTTCCTGAATACGATTTTGTATATTATAGAAAATTAGAATAAATTAAGGGACTAAAATTAAAAACCGGTTAACATGGCAAGTATCAGAAAATTAAAAAAGGATGTGAATTATCTTTCACATGAGCTTCTTACAGAAGTGTTTGCGTATAAACATTTCCATCCGGATATGGATGAAAAGAAGTTTGATGAAATAATCAAGAATCTCGTTCAGAAAAGAAATGAAATTATTAGCCGCATAAATCATCCTGAAAAATCGAAAGAAACCCAGGATCTCAATAATTATTTCAGTAAGGTTAAAGAAGAGATGGAGTTAATGATAAAGGAGTTGGATAAGCTTAAATAGAGTCTGTCCATAATGTCCAATATCTGCGTTGCTGCAAAAATTTTAAATCCTCATAT
>CAYRTD010000077.1:0-18218 GCA_964426915.1 uncultured Bacteroidaceae bacterium
ATCACCGATCACCGATCACCGATCACCGATCACCGATCACCGATCACCGATCACCGATTACCGATCACCGATCACCGTTTATCCTTCCTTCTCCTCCTTCCCCTTATAGCTCACTATATTCAAAAAATGCCCCATCTTGTCCCTTTTGGTTTCCATATAGAACTTGTTGTATTTATTTGCGGGTATTTCAAGAGGAACATTTTTCGTTACTTTTATTCCATAGCCCTCCAGTCCTTTTCTCTTTATGGGATTATTCGTTATGAGCCTGATCTTTCCAAGTCCGAGTGCATGCATCATACTGGCACCAATTCCGTAATCACGTTCATCTTCATTGAACCCAAGTTCAATATTAGCCTGAACCGTATCCAATCCTTTCTCCTGTAATTTATATGCCCTTATTTTATTATAGAGTCCGATTCCCCGCCCCTCCTGGTTGAGGTAAATTATTACTCCTTTCCCTTCTTCATTTATCATCCGCATGGCTTCATGGAGCTGCTCACCACAATCACAACGATGTGAGCCGAAAATATCACCGGTCACACAGCTTGAATGAACCCTGACAAGCACCGGTTCATCTTTTTCCCACTCTCCTTTGATAAGAGCTACATGTTCAAGCCCGTTGGATTTTTGAATAAATGGAATAAGATGAAAGTGACCGTATTCAGTAGGAAGGTCAACTTCTTCACCCTTTATAATTATACTTTCCGAACTAAGCCTGTGTGCAATAAGATCCTGTATGCTAATGATTTTCAGATCAAATTTCTCTGCAATTTTTACCAGTTCGGGAAGACGTGCCATTGAACCGTCTTCATTCATGACCTCGACAAGGGTGCCCGAGGGTTTAAAACCCGCAAGACGGGCCAGATCAACCGCTGCTTCCGTATGACCTGCCCTGCGAAGAACACCATTTCTTTTTGCCCTTAAGGGAAAAATATGTCCGGGTCTTCCCAGATCTTCAGGATTCGTATTGTTATCGATAAGTGCCTTAATGGTTTTTGCCCTGTCGGAAGCAGAAATGCCTGTTGTGCATCCATGACCCAACAGGTCTACCGATACGGTAAAAGCTGTGGTATTTGAGCTGGTGTTCTCGCGAACCATCATTTCCAGCTCAAGCTCACGGCACCTTTCTTCAGTAAGAGAAACACATATTAGTCCACGGCCATGTGTGGCCATGAAATTAACCATTTTAGTGGTAATGGCTTCCGAGGCACAGATAAAGTCTCCTTCATTTTCCCTATCTTCGTCGTCGACAACGACAACTGCTTTACCTTTTTTAATATCTTCTATTGCTTCTTTTATGTTATTCAATTTGAATTTCTCCACAGTCTTATCTCCTTGTTGGTTGCCAGATATTTGTTTTAAACCCCAGCATGTGTTTAAAAAGCCCTGCCAAAAGGGCTAAGTTCATTGATAGAAAATGCGTTACGAAACGCAAAAATACAACATGAATATTGAATTTCCTTAAAAAAAAGTCAATAAGCGGGATTATAAATAAAATTAAAAGTGCAAAGAAGGTAATATTATATATTAATTCTTCACCAAGTAGAAACAGATTTGACACTAGAATAAGCATAATAAGTACTGGTCCAAACCACCGGATAACCTTGTGTGAGAAAAATGCAAAAGATAGAGAAGTCCAGGGTGGAAAAAGACAGGAAGAAAAATCAGACAGATTTTGAAAGTTGCCAACTGAAATTCGAACCTTCCTTTTGAATTCTACTGAAAGTAAGTTTGGTACATCTTCAAGAGTTATTGCCAGGGGTTCCATGATCACGGTACCCTTCTTCTTCAAAACCTTCATTGTTATATAAAAATCGTCCACCGAATAGCCCTTAGGGACAGGTGTGTACGATATTTTTCTTATGGAGTAAACGGCCCCATAAATACCTATTGTCTGCCCCCAGAGCAACCCTTCATTTTTCTTAATTTCAATTTCCCTGCTCATAAAAGCTTTTTCCTGCCTTGAAATTCCATCTTTTCGGACTTTCTTATTGAGAATATTACCTCCAACGATGTCAATTCTGTCATTTTTGAAATGCTTAACCAATTCAAAAATTGTATCAGGGGTAAAGTATACTTTGGCATCTGTAAGAATAATTATTTCCGCCCGGGCATTTTTTTCAAGCTGATTTATTACTGAAGGTTTCCCCTGTCTCTTAAGGAAAGGGAAAAAATGGAATCCGGAGTATTTTTCTTCAAACGATCTGCAAATCTCATCTGTTTTATCGGTTGACATATCAGATCCGACAAGGACTTCTATTTTTTCCGGCGGATATGAGGAATTGTATATACTTTCTATCTTTTCTGCAATTACTTGTTCTTCATTATGAAGCGACATGAGGATAGAGACATACGGCAGCTCATCATTTCTGGAGAAAGTGATTTTATTTCCCGCTTTGTTTTTGGCAAGAATACTGATTATGACGGGGTATAGCAAATAAGAATGTGCCAGCAATATTATTGAAGACCAAAAAATTATGCTGAAAATCATGTCAGGTTCGATCGGTAAAATTCACTTAATCTCTTTGAGATTGCTAAGTTATTAAAATTTTCCATAACGAAGGTTCGTGAATGTTTGGCAATGCTATCGTATTTTTCTTTATTACCGGTAAGTTCAGTTATTTTTTCCAACATTTCATCCGGACTGTCTGCGATAATAATATTTTTCCTGTCCGACACAGGGATTCCTTCAGCGGCTATCGAAGTTGCAATTATTACTCTTTGCATCATCATTCCTTCCAGAATTTTAATACGGATTCCACTTCCGGTGAAGAGGGGACTCACAAAAATAGCATAGCGGTTCATGAACTCATATGCATTTTCTACTTCGCCATGATAGATCACCCCGGATTTTTTGTGCACGAGTAATTTATGCTTCATCCAGTCGGGGGCATTTCTTCCTGCAATATGTAATTTAATTTCGGGTTGTTTCTCATGAAGACGGAGGAAAACACTTTCAATGAACCAGGTTATTCCTTCCTGATTGGGCATCCAGTCTAATGCCCCAATATAGAATAAGGTGGGAAATTCCGGTTTTGTTGGGGTAGGGTAACGATAGGAGTTAAGGCCAGTGGGTATTGTAATGCTGGAGATCTCCTTTAACTGTCTTAGCTGATTTCTGTCGCGTTCCGAAATAGCCACCATAAGATCGGCCTCCGTGAGAATTTTTTTTTCCAGCATTTTAATTCTCGATGATAATAAGCCAAAGTAAAATCTCTGAAAAGGATTTGAACTGTTAATGGCCTTACGCAGCCATATTTCATTTTCAACATTATGAGCCCGTAGAGAAATTTTTCCTGAAGAATATTTTTTAATAATTGGAATGTAGTAACCCATGTAAGGACCTTCAAGTTGAATTACATGCGGTTTTAACAAAGCCAGTACTTCAACGAGTTTTTTTCTGTACCTGACTGTATAAAAGCGGGTGGCATTATAAGGTTCACGTGAGAATAATAAATTAAAAAATGCTCTGAGGGGTCGGATGCTGGTATCAAGATCTACGGAATAAAAATGTATCTTTTTTCGCAGTGAACCATTGATCATTTTTACATCGAATGGATGCTTATTTGTATTAAGGCAGAGCATGTGTATTTCATTTCCGGTATCAGCTAGGCCTTCCGCAAGACTGAGGGTTGCGATGGCTCCGCCGTCTTTAGGAGGAAAAGGCACCTTGGATGAAAGAATGAGTATTTTCATGTTTTTTATCTGTAGTAGTCCACTCTAAAAAGCTATTTTACCCCTAAATCCCTTCCGCGTGTCGCTGAAGCTTTCTCCGGTGGCAGAAGCCTTACGCTTGCGCTGAAGCTACAGCGTAGGCGCATGGCGAAGGCCTCGCGGAAGCGCAAAGGGGACTTTGCCAAGCCGCTTATTATTAGCTACTCCTCCGCCTCAGGTGGACTGGGGGTATTAAAAGAAAATGCCATAATATTCATTTTTTTAGATGGACTCCTGTAGCACAAAGGTAAGGAAATTTTACAGGAAATAATTATTGGAGCTGGAATGATGTGAGTGTATAGATTTGTAATTTTGAAGGTAAATCAAGAAAGTTTATTTCTTCAGTTTGGCAATTTTCAATTTAACAGCCAGCCGTTTGAAAAAACTGAAATAAGTTTCTATGTTCATAATCACCGAATCGGTAGAGGCCTTATATGTGAGAAATACACCAAGGGGTATAATAAGAAATGAGGATATCCACATTCCGGTAAATGCACTCAAAACGCTTTCTCTTACAAACTTTTCCGTGGTTAATGAAATTATATAATACAACAGGAAAAATGCAACGGAAACCACAACCGGCATGCCCAGGCCCCCTTTGCGGATTATAGCGCCCAGGGGAGCCCCAATAAAAAAGAAGAAGAGGCAGGCAAGTGAAAGAGTGAATTTACGGTGTTTTTCAATTTCGTACTTTCGCAAGCGTCTTACTTTGTTATCGACATTTACATGGGTGTTATTGATAAAATTAATGGTTGTCCGGGTAAGGTTCAATGCCTGATTAAGAATTCTCTCCTTTTCCTCTTTGCTCATTTCCATCAGAGCAGAATCTAGATGAAATGTTTTTACTTCCCCGGCAGGCTGAGGTAAAGAATCGTTTATGTTTTTGTTTTTCTTAAGGTAATCTTTTTGCTTATAATAACTTGACCTCTCCAGTGTTTTGTCAAGCGACCTCTGTCCTTTTCTTATTTCATTTTCAATGGAATCCTCGAAATATGTTAATTGCTTCAGATTCATCATCTGATAGGAGCTTTTAAAGAGGTTCTCATCAGTTCTTTCGAGACCGAAATCTGTAAGCTCAATGATCATTTCCTGCATTTCAAATTTATCCCTGCGATGAGGATAGGTTTTTTCCTTTGCTTTCTGTCGTTTTTTTTGCATTTCGGTGTAAGTATGACCATTATAAAGCGTAAGGACAAGGAATCTTTCGTCACTGGTCATACGCATGTAGCCTGAATCGGCTAAGGTAACTGTCACGTTTCCCATCCGGTCGGTATGGTCGTATATGCGGATTTTTTTCAGCAGGTTGGTTTTAATATCCCGGTCCTCAATTCGTATGCTATATCCTTCCAGGGTATTGTCGAATACCCCCACCTTAATTTGCAATTCTGGATTTTGCCGCTGAATATCATATAAGAGTGACCTGAATTTCAGGTTTGTGTAGGGAAGCACATTATTATTAAAGAGAAAGGCTGATATTGTGATAATTACGGTAAGCAGCATTACCGGTGCCATGATCTTTTGAAGGGGAATACCTGCCGATTTCAGGGCAAGAAGCTCGTTATATTCTGCAAGGTTGCCGAATGTCATAATAGATGCCAGCAAAACAGCAAGTGGTAACGCCATTGGCACAAGACTGGCCGAAGTATACATCAGCAATTCGGCAATCACATGAGTTTCCAGACCCTTACCGACCATATCGTCTATATACTTCCAGAGAAATTGCATCAGAAGTACAAAAACCACAATAAAAAAGGTCATGAAGAAAGGTCCCAGAAATGACTTAAGCGTTAGTTTATATAGTTTTTTCACAACAATGATCTCCTACCCCAAAAACGCTTACAAAGCTAAGATATTTTATGAAAGCTCTATAATCCGATAGCATGTTTCAGTTCGGCGATCTGGGAATTCCATAAGTCAATTGCATCTTCTTTCTCATCCTCATCGGCGAAGTCTGTAACGATAAGAGCCAGATCACCAGTAAGCTCATCTTTTGCGAGCCGGAATTCAAAAAAATCTTCTTCATTTTCATCCAGCCATCGGAAACGAATGCATTTCTGATCTTTGCGATGTAAAATTTCCGCCTGTTGTTCAGTATTATCCCAGACAAAAGTGAGGATTTTTCCTTTAAGATTGACATCATCAGCGAACCATTCCGCCAATCCTGCTGGAGTGCTTAGTCTGTTGAATAATACCTTTGGAGAAGTATTTACGCTGTATTCAAGCTCAAATTTACGATTATCCATTTTTTTACTATTAGCTGAGTCCTATTGCAATATAGGAATTTTTTTTTTAGAAAAGTGATAAAAATTGTAAAAGTGACGATTGGAACATGGGGTGTAGGGATATTCAAATGTACTTATAAAATTATGGAAAGTGAGTATGTCCAAATGTGGAGATGATGAATTATAGGCTTTGGAATATTTGAGGAATGAACTTAATTATAGGTAAATGTGGATTTTCGATGTAAAGAATGAGGAAAACCTGAGCGTATTTAGTGAAATTCTGGCATGATTTTTTACCCTTCTACCTACAAAATAGAAAGATATGAAATCACTAAATTTTATAAAACGGATACAATTTGTATTGTTTGTTATCATTCTTGCCGGACTGATATCCTGTAATCAGTCCAATAGTGCATCAATAGACCTCATGCAGGATGAAAGTCAGAAGGAAGCAGCATTTGAACAGATACTGAATAATCCTGATCTGTTGGATGAATTTATGGACAGGATGATGCAAAATACAGATGCTATGCACTTAATGATTCGGGACCAGCAGTTTATGGACCATATGTTCTCAGATGAACATCTGGACTACATGCATGAACACAATGAACATTTCATGAATGAAACCATGAATGATGTAATGAGAAGATATGGTGATGATTCACTTATGAGAAGTCCTCATGACATGATGCAAGGGGAAACTCCAATGAATTAATTCTGACTCACTATCTGTCGAGATCAATTATTAAACCACCAAAAGTTATTATTATAAAAAAATTTACATTAATAACTTTGGCAATATTTTTTACATGCGGTTTTGCAATAAACGCACAACACCAGTAAAAAGGAAAAACCGGTCGTGAAAATAAATAACAAATGATGCAAAAGATGTCAGAACTTCAGGTCCGAAAATGTATAGTAACATGATGAGAATAATGAAAGATATGAATTGTCCGATGTGTGGAAAAATGATGGGGCAGAGGATGCCGGATGCCTCTGATGAAATACAGTATCTTGCACTCTATCGGAGGCATTGGGTATTAGTCCGGTTTTCTCATAAAGCATAAAAAGATTTCTTGTCATTACACGGCTATAAAATACCATAAAAATTCAAAAAAAATACAATTATTTCACTATAAATGAAATCTGAACAACTTTTTCGCTAATTATCTGTTATTAAATTATAAATCCATTTACCTTAGGGTTAATATTTAAATTAAGACTATATGACATCTTTAAAAGTCTTCAAGGTTGAAAAAAATTTTGTCCGGTTTTAATTAGCGTTTTCCTTAAAATTAATATGTTAAGATATTATCATGAACAAAAAAAATTCAACTAATCACAGCTCACCTGACATCAAAAAATTGCAGGAAGTTGTTATTGATTTCAGAACAAAAATATATATTGCTTTAGGTGCTGACCCTGAAGAAGCTAAAAAGCGTTATTTATTGCGTCAGGAAGGCAAATCTTTTTAACATAAAGGCAGACCTGCTTTAATGACTCTGTTGATCCCGTAATATCCTTTTTAATCTTTTGAGAATTGCCTTAGGTGGTAAAGTTCTGACAACGAAAGATATCCTGACAGGAAGTAAGGAGTTTTTTTCGCCATCAAATTCTTTTTATAATGGTACTGTATCTGTGCCTGGATTCTTTTCAGTGAATAACCTCAAAAGATTATGAAAGGTTAAGCGGGTCAAGTGTTGCGTTTATACAGCTTTCAATGATTCAAGTGATACTGAACAAATTTTAAATCTAAAATCAAAACAGTTTCTGAGTGGCCTTTTCATCTTTTCTTTGTATTTTTCATTTCTGAGAGTGATGTTTTTTGCCGAAGATTTATTTTGTAAAGGCTTGAATGTAAGCAATTAACATTACTTTTTGTAGTTTTATGTTTATTTTTTTAAGGAATAAATTAAACCATGAAAAAATTATTTACACTCATCATTCTTACAACATATTTGAATGCTGGAGTGCAAGCCCAACCTTTTTTGTATATAGAAAAAAACAAACTTAATGATATAAGAAAGGCCATACAGAATAGTGAATCCCACCACAGTCAAGCCTACCACAGTTTGCTAAAAAGGGTTAATGACGGGAATTTATCCTCCTACGGCGAAAATATTAACCGGTACCAAAGGTCCTACCTGGCTCAGGAAGCAGCATTTTTAAGCCTGTTGAACGATCAGAGAAGTGAAAAAGAAAAGTATGCTGGCAAGGCATTTGAGACCATCAGGGAAATTTATGAAAACCCGGAACAGGAAAGATTACCTCATCAGGGATACGGACTATCCCGTGCCATGATGCAGTTAGGTCTGGCCTTACCTTATGCCTGGTGCAGGCAACATTGGACCGACGAGCAGCAAACTTTTACGGAAAATAAAATTAACGAAGCCCTGGATGCCTGGCTAAGTTATGATCATGCCAATTTTGGTAGCGAACGAGGTTCTAACTGGGTGGCAATATGCCGGGGTGGAGAACTCATCTTAATCATTGCAGCTAATCAAAAGGAGAAAAGGCAAGACCGATACTCCTATTTAATTGAGCAGTTGTTATTGCATATGCAAAATGGGTATGGTAGTCTGGGAACTTCTCAGGAAGGCATGGGATACATTGAATATGGCGTAACTTTTTTGCTCAAGGCAGTATATGCCGCTGCCAGCATAGGTGATAGCACCTTGTATAAAGAGGCTCAAAAGCATGAATGGTGGCGACTTGCCATGTATGCAGAATCATTTCAGCCCTATTCCAGAAAGTTTATAATGACAGGGGTAGCGGGATCAACTGCTAACAATGAAGGTTTTGCCAGTCTGTTGCTTAATCTGGTTCCCACATCCCAACTACCATACTATACCTGGTGGTACGACAGACATATGGGTGTAAATGCACCATATCCTGCGACAGAAAAATTTGACAATCATCGGGCAGGTACTATCTGGTCTATCATATACTATCCTGTCAGGCACAAATCTTTGGACCCAACTGGCATTTATCCTGTAGCTGTTGCTGATGATCATGGTTATTATTTTTTCCGCAACCGCTGGCAGGATGAAAACGATATCATGCTAAGCCTGATGGCCGATAACCATCACCATAGTCATGCCTGGGATCAACCAGAAGTTTTTTGCCTGAACCTGATGGGCTATAACAACCGATTTTTTGGAGGACCAGGTAAAAGCAGGGAAAATAACCAGTACAGTACCTTGTTGATTAATGGTAATTACAACATAGAAAATTCGGTTAGGCTTAGCGGGGCAACTGATCACTGGGAACCAATGGAACAAGGAGCTAATCTTATCGTTAATGGTCACCAATTGTACCAGGCTTTAGGTGCAGATTTCGCGCAGCGTCACCTGGCATTAAAATTTTTACCGGGTAATCGGATGCTGCTGGTACTGTTGGATACATTGCAGGCTTCACAACCACATACTTATACCTGGCAGGGCAATCTTGGTGATAATGCAGGTAATGATTCATTGATAACGGAAGTTTTACCAGATTCCAAAGCGCCGGTAAGCATAAAAATTTCTGGTCGAAATCAGGCTCATTTGTATGGTTGGTTTTTTAATGAAAATGCCCATCTGAATGATGGAGAAGATCCTTTGAGAGTTTCATTTAAGGGTGATACCGCTGCTTTGATTAGTATTTTCTGGCTTGGCCAGGAAAAAAGGCCGTCCCTGGAAAAGCAAGTGAATGGCACTCTTACTCAATATCGTATCGGCAATCAAGTAATTATTTATGACCAGCAAAACAATCAAATCAGAATAAATTGAAGCAAACTTCTTCTGACTATCATTTTTTAAATTATCTTTATTCTACTTTGACACATTAAAAAAATCTTCCTGTTTTTTACCCTTAATCCCTAAAGGGAGCAGGAAGATTTTTATCCTTTCATCCTTTAGGGCCGGGGAAAAAAAGATAAAAATCTCGTTAAAGTCTGAATCTGTCAAAGTAGAATTTAGTTCAAGTTAAAAACGAGGAATTATTTCAGATTATAAGTTCTTTTAATAAGATTAATACTTTTTAGAATGCCTCTCAGAGAAGGCATCTTACGTTCTTTGGATCAGCTAAAATCAGATATGAATTGGCATATGACGTTTTGAGCACAAAACAAAGTTAGGACTGTCACCTGTTTTTTAATTCGAATAATGATTTATTTTCGCTTTAATTAAATCCTGATTAATTTCTTTAATTTTTTCTTGCTGATGGTGATTAAAACTTTCATCGGGAGCCAGTAGCCCATATTTTCTTATTTTATTTCGCATATAAGCCCCACAAAAATGAAAGCCTATACAGCAGTTTAATTCCTGTAGCATATCAGTCAATGCTGCATAGCGTTTGTAATCATTGCTAAAAAAACCCTGCTCCCAGGTATCATAATCGGGTACTCCACTATCTGCCAGCAATACGGGCTTTCCGCCACTTACCTTATGGAATCTTTGCAGGTCGTTTTTTATAGTTTCCACTGTTCCAAAATGCTGTACTGATATCACATCAGTATAATTAGCAGCAGCTTTTACTACCTCCTCGGCCCAGGGACGTTGCCCGTTGTAGCGATCACCCAGAATTAGATGATTGGGGTCGTACTTGCGAATGGCATCATGAGTAACCTGGTAATATTTACTGGCAAGTTCAAAAAGTTCATGGCGACCTGCTTCTGTTTTCAGCTTTTCAGGATCGAAAACAGGCCCTTTCCAGTCGCTTTCTTTTATGGTATGAATCCATGAGGGGCAATCCAGGTAAAAATAACCAATCAACTTTGGGTCATGGGCATAACGTGTACAATGTGCCTGAGCCACATAATCGCACCAATCGGCAAAATCCTGGCTGTAAAAATCAGGGTAGATTGTTTCAGCTTCCCACTGGTGAAAATCGGCAAATGGCAGCATATGACAATAAGGCATATCCAGTGCCTGGTATTCTTCATAGGTGAAACTGCGGCTGTGGCGGTGGTTTGTTTTACCCCGGGTGACAACTTCCTGCACCCAACCAACTGAATTGAAACCAAAAGCGTGTAAATCGGGAGCAACCTTTTGCGAGAGCCATTGGATAATATCATTGTTATATTTATCCCTCCAGACTGCTTCATTCTCCGGATACATCAAACTGGCCGGGTCAATGTGGTTCAGCGCCAGCGAATAAAAAGGGTTTCCCTGCGGATCAATTAATATCCAATGGCCATTTTTTTTATTCAGATGAAAATAGGTTGATGTTTTAGATTGAGCTTTCAATTCCGGCAGGAAAAATCCCAAACCTGAAAGACTCAATAATTTTACAAAATCCCGGCGAGTAATGTTCGTATTCAAATTGGTCATGGTCAGACTTTATCATTAGCTTTATACTTCCTTCCTTTATCCTTTCAATTACATGGCCGCCAAAATACAAAGAAAATACTAAAAAATCAATTAGGCATCGAAAAGCACTCATATACAAGGAATAATGTTACTATATTTTCGTGATTAAGTACAGTACAAAATTCATGAACATAAGAACCTTTTCCGGTTGTCCGACAAGCCCGTCAATTTAAGAGATTCAGAAGAAAGAATTCCTGTAACTGTTTGGGGAATGATCAGAAAATAAGTGGATTAAAGTGAACAAACCAAAATATTTCCCCATATTTGAGTTCATTAAATATCTGCAAAAAACTGAAACTCATGAAAGCCCCTTTAATGTTTCACTTTAACAATCAGCATAATGAGATTAGCATGTACCCGCAAAAAATTTAAGCAGCCGCTCAATAGCGCGAAAGAGGACTCAGCGAATAAAACCATTTCAGTAATGAAACTAATGAGATCATTTATTAAATGTGCTTTGTTTGCTTTAATTTCTGTTAATACCGGTTGTGGTAATACTCAAAAGGAAGCACCAGTATTTGATTTAGAGCAGCAGGGATTCATATTAGACTGGGTCTTAATGGGGCCGTTCCCGTCAGAAGAAATTTCTACACCAGAAGAATTTGGTGCAGTCAGGTCAGGTTATAATAAAGATTTTCTTACCGGACTGGGAGGTGAAAGACAGGCTGTTTTATATGATGGAGTTGAAACAACGATAACCAAAAAAAATGGAGAAAAAAGAACGGTAAAGGCAAAATTAATGGGACCTGATCTTGAGGATCCTGATCGTCCGGATTTTAAGCGAGTTATAAATGATATGCACATTCATGACAGAGATTATGACGAAGCAGTAGCTTATGCATTTTGTTATTTATATGCAGATAGACCCCAAAAATTGTTCGCTCATATGGCTGTTGATGGAAGTCCAAAAGTCTGGTTAAATGATTCTCTGGTATATGCTAATTGGGAAGATCTTAGTAAATCTAAAGACTGGCACTATAATTTTGACATTCATGTAAAAAAAGGAAAAAACCGGTTTTTAATTAAAATTGATAATACTGAACAATGGTTCGGATTTCGAATCGAACTTTATAATGAAGAGCAAAATAAATTAAGAATTAAAGAAAAAGTGAATTCTGTTGGTTTCACCTCTGTTACATCAGGTAAAGATGAGGTTGAGGTACTAGCACATACCGTTCCTCAAATAGAGGATTACCAGCTTTCCGCTACACTTAAATTATTAACCCTTGATGGTAAAATTCTGGCAAAGAAAGATATCCTGACCGGAAGCAGGGAGTCCATTTCGCCAGTAAATATTTTTTATAATGGCCCTGTATCTGTAGAAGTGGCACCAACTATAAATCCTGAAAATTCTAAAAAAGAGCTTAGCTGGATTGGAGATTACAATCAAAGTATTTCAGCCTTATATAATAAGTATAATGAGGCTAAAGTCCAGTATGCATCTTTTATACCTTCAAGAATGCAAAAAATATATACGTATGTTTTTCAATATTATGACAGGTTTTTGTCACAGGAGGAACATGTGCCAGATCAAAATTTCATTCTCAATTATCAGTTTGTTGAGCGATTAACAGATGCATTGAATCAAGGGAAGGATCTGTTAAGTCATATTCCTGATGAAGCTGTTCCTGTTTTATATAGAGTCAAGGGATACGGCGGAATGAATTTAGAAATTCCTGCTCATATTTCTATTCCGGAAAACTATGGTACTTCGGCTAAAGAATATCCTTTAGTAATAGAATTGCATGGTTCAGGTGGATTTGGAAAGGATAAGCCCCACTGGCCAAAAGCAAATTCGAGGATAGAAATGGAGGGTGAGCCAATTATTATCTTAAAACCAGGTGCGCCTAAACTATCATTTCACTTGCAAAGAAACTATTGGGATCCAGTCTATTTGGATAATGTTTTAGCTGAAACAAAAAATATTTTTGATATTAATGAAGAAAGAATCTATCTCAATGGGGCAAGCGGTGGTGGTAAAGGAACCTGGAACTGGATAAATCATAGCCCTGAACATTTTGCAGCATCAATTATACTTGTAGGTACAGAAGGATACCCTTTCCGTGCAGAAAAAATTAGGTATCTTCCATTATGGGTAATCAATGGAGATCTGGATCGTGCCTCTTATCCATTTTTACCTGAAGTAACGGTGAACCGATTGAGGGATATTGGAAGCAATGTTATCTTCACCAATTTTGCAGGATTAAGACATAGTGTTTCTTCCGGATATGATAAACAAGATCTGAAAAAATGGTTGTTGGCTCATAGGAATCCTCATAAAGTTGGCGGCGATCCATTGTTCAATATGAGTATTAAGGATGAAGGATACAGTAATGTTATTCTGAAAAAAATACCCGCAAAAACATACCTTGGTCTTACAGAAAAGGAAAATCCCAGATATCCACAGGATAATGTATACCGGTCGGCCATGAAATTATATCAGGCATACAGAAAACCAAATTCTGCTATGACTGAAAGGGAAGCACAAGGCTATACCTTAATTTATGAACCTGACTTTAGCAGTGAAGAAGGCAAAGAGATATTACTTGATGCGCCAATATCAGAACCAGGTGAAAATGGGGATTTAAGAAGGAAAGATATTAAAGAGTTAAATGTAGCATCTGTTTATATAAAGTGTAAGAATGATTACGATGATTTTAATAAAATAAGAGAAAAAGCATTTGCAAATCTGATAAAGGAAGGATATCAGGTTACAAATGAAGCAATTAACTATATGCTAACGATATCTGATGCCAAGGATCGGTATTGGGAGGCTTGCTTTGTTTTAGAAGATTGACTGAACGATATGCAGAAGTAAACTGTTTTTGGGTTATTGGCAGCTTTTCATTTTGACGAGAAAGGAGCTGATAAGGATTGGGAATTACCCGAAGAATATATTCAACCGCTGCATGGCATATAAACGATCCTAAGGAACCGTTTCATATTCCTGCCGGTCCACCACCCCCTGCAAAGCGGTCCCACGTCATCTCGAAGGAGTTCCACAGGCGACAGCCTGGGGAACGACTGAGAGATCTCCTCTCACCATTGCGCCGCAGGTAAAAAGGACAGCCACGCAAACCATCGCCTGCGGAGGGACTGAGAGCCCCCTCATCATTACGCTACCCGTTAAAAGGATACCCACGCAATCCAACGCCTGGGGAACGACTGAGAGATCTCCCCTCAATATTGCATTGCCGGTTCGAAGCCTCGATTCTTAGATGACTTTTTAATTAAATCACCCCTTTTGTAGCGAGAGCGAGACTTGAACTCGCGACCTCATGATTATGAATCATGCGCTCTAACCACCTGAGCTACCTCGCCATTTTTCTCTTTAAGGGCTGCAAATATAATATTTATTTTTTATACATGCTAAACAAGAGAGAGGTTTCTCACCCCTCCGTTTGGCAAAAAAAAACTCTTAAAACTAAGGACTAATATCAAGCCAAACGAAGTGAGGGATCTTTGCACCCCTCAGAGTTGCATCTGGAGAGTGGTTTTATCACTGTAACTCCAGAGCTTTTTTATTTGTAAATATCCTTTCTGTTTCCGATATCCAGGACAATGATGATGAGTTGGTCATCATGGATCTCATAAATCACCCGGTAATTACCCTGACGGATCCGCCAGCCGGGGCGATCTTTAAGTTTTTTGGATCCTGGTGGCCTGGTATCTTGGGCAAGGTCCTGTATAGCCTGTTTTATTTTCTTGTAGTCGCTGGCCGGAATCCTGGCCAGTTGTTTTTGGGCCCTACGGAATTGATACCTTATAGGTCATTACGCTGCTTCTCGATCTCATTCACAGCCTCATCAAAAGAAATGATCTCATCTTCTTCGGCTTTGGCAGCATCGTAAGCCCGGATATAATCAATCTCCTCCAATTGCGCCAGTATCTTGTTATACTGGTCAATAGGTATCAGGACTGCGATTCTATTGCCCTGCTTGTCTTCTATGAACTGTTGTCTTAGTGCTCCCATAATCTTGTTTTTTTAGCTAAGTTCCTGCTGGGACATTTACCTTTTTGTTCGCACTATTTTTTTTCACCTAAGGTCATAATGTGTAAATACTTGGTTAATACACCTCTTTAAGCGATTATTACACAAATATACTACATAATGTTGATAAAATAATACTGAGAATCTCAAAGAGCAGGATCCCTTAACCAGTGTCTGTCAATAGAGTCGAGAGTCTGTTCCGATAGCTATCGGAACAGAATGTTCAAGATCAAGGCGCGCAACCGCGTGTCGTTAAAGCTTCAGCGACAAGCGGTTGCAGCATCGCAGAACCGAGTGATAGCGAGTTCACGAATACCACTTAAAATAAATATTGGATGAGTATATTGGACATTATGGACAGACCCTAACAAAGTTCTTTAATCAAAATGTTGATCCTGTTCATAAAATCTCCCGAACCATCTGATTCGCATACCCCCATTCATTATCATACCAGCTCAGTACCTTCACCAGGTCTCCGTCTACTACCTGTGTCATTCCCAGGTCCACTATGGAAGCATGTGGATCTTTGATTATGTCGGAGGAAACCAGCGGATCTGCACTTACTGCAAGGATATCTTTGTAGCGGTCGGTTTTCGACTCTTCAATGAAAATACTGTTGATTTCATCTACCGAGGTCTCTTTTTCGGTCACAAAGACCAGATCGGCAATGGATCCGACAGGCACGGGAACCCTCAAAGCTATCCCGTCAAATTTGCCTTTGAACTCTGTAAGTACTTTGGTTGTTGCTACTGCGGCTCCGGTGGAGGTGGGGACGATGTTGACTGCACCTGCTCTTCCCCTTCTCATTTTTTTCTGCGGGGAATCCACAATCGACTGACTTGAAGTATATGCGTGTGTGGTGGTCATGATGGCTTTCTTTACTCCTATTCTTCTACTGAGAATTTCAACGACAGGAGTTATGCAATTTGTTGTACAACTGGCACATGAAATGATCTTGTCATCGGATTCATTTACTCCTTTTACAATGGTAACAACCTCTTCACTTTTTGCCGGAGCCGAAAGAATGGCCCTTTTAGCACCGGCATCAATGTGCTTTTGCAGTCCTGGCTTGTCAGTAAAAATTCCAGTACTTTCAATTACCACATCAATTTCCAGATCGCCCCAGGGAAGGTCTGAAGGATCTTTCTTGTCGAAGACTTTTATGTCATGGCCATCAATTGAAATGCTGTCTTGTTTTGCTTCAACTTCCTTTTCATACTTACCGTAAACGCTGTCGTACTTTAGAAGATAGACCAGGTTGTCGATAGGCACAATATCATTGACTGCAACAAGTTCAAGATTCTCCTTTTCGAGTATGATCTTCAGGGCTGCTCTTCCGATTCTTCCTAATCCGTTTATAGCTATTTTTTTCATAAGTATTTGCTTTATTATTTTGCTTTAATTTTTGGGGGGTATTTGAAATGAAAAATTATGTGGAATTTATCATCAGATTGAGATAGTCTTCTACAGGGCCGTTTAAAACATTCTGTTGAAACGAAAAATTATTAAACGGCCCTGATGAGAATTCTGAAAAGTTTTTTAGCTGTTCAAACTGGCTTCGAGGCTAATATTCAATGAAGCCAGAGCCTGAGATACCGGACAGTTTTTCTTTGCCCCTTCCGCGATTGTCTGGAATTTATCTTCATCTATATCAGGCACTTTAGCTTTGCATTCAAGTTTGCTTTCGGTGATTTTGAAGCCTCCTTCCAATTTCTCGATGCTCACGTGAGCAGTAGTGGATATTTCTTCAGGATTGAAACCTTCACCAGCAAGCTCATTGGCAAATGCCATGGAGAAACACTGGGCATGAGCTGCAGCGATCAGTTCTTCAGGGTTTGTTCCTTTTTCGGCGCCCTCAAAACGGGAGGGGGCACTGTACGAAAATTCCGCGTCAATACTGGGTAATTTCCCTTTTCCATTACCTTCTTTCAAATTTCCTTTCCAAATTGCACTTGCTTTGCTTGTATTTTTCATAACATATAAATATTTATAATTATTAATGTGTTATCAGGGAGACAAAAGCTATGCCAGTAGAAAAATAGCCCTTAAATTCCCATCCCGCATTTGACTTTTGCATTTTCTTATTTTCTTATCTTTACCCAAAATCAAAACCATGATCATCCGCAACACATTTATCTTTATCCTTAGCTGGTTCGTAGCCATGATTTTTTATTCAGTCCTGAACGGAGTGAAAGACCCTGACTTTTTATGGCAGATCTTCCTTTTGCCGGCTTTATTTCTCGGGTTTATAGCTTTTCTTGTAAGCTTCTATGAAAAAAAAGCCGGGGGGATTAAAAAACTGAGCCTTATTTTCATCTTCATCGCCATAATCATTGACCAGGGAGTAAAAATCTGGCTGTTTTCCAGGGAATGGCAAAGTATAAGTAAACCAATAATAGCACCCGTGTTTTATTTCGAACCCACTCATAATACTCTTGGCTCTTATCTCTGGGTCCTGCTAAAACTAAAGGATGCTTCCCACCTGCTGAATGTTATCCTTGTAATTTTAATAGCGTCATTATTTATTGAATTCTGGCGTTTCTACCGAAGTAAAAGACGTAACAGTTCCTGGATCAATGTATTTATGAACCTGTTTATTGCAGGTGTAAGCTGTAATCTTATCGATAATATCTTTCACGGAGGATCACTCGATTATATTACTATCCGTCCGTTCTATACCTTCGATATGAAAGATATGTATATCAGCCTGGGATTGATGTTTATTATTATTGAAATTGTTGAAAATAAACTCTATAAGGACGATAAGGAATTCAATAAAGAATTTTGGGAGTTTGTGAAAGGGGATGTCGGGAGGTTGTTTAAGAGAGAGGGGTAGGTTTATGGTTTATGGGTTTATGGGTTTATGGGTTTATGGGTTTATAGGTTTATGGGTTTATGGGTTTATGGGTTTATGGGTTTATAGGTTTATGGGTTTAT
>CAYRTD010000078.1:0-18182 GCA_964426915.1 uncultured Bacteroidaceae bacterium
TAGAGAAAACTTCTCTTTTGAATAACACTAAATCAAGGTTTCGAACACTCAAAGGATTTTGCCCCCGGCAAAATCCCCGATGGAGAAACCTCTCTCTATTTTCGTTTATGATAAAAGCAAAAAAACAAGAAAACTGATCATGGCCACCAATAGAATCTCAAGCACCACAGGCAACAGTTTGTTATACCATCTGGTATCTTGATCAATATTGAATATTTGTTTTAAAAAATCTTTCATTATTCACCAGCTATTAACCCGAAAAAAAAGCATACCAGGTTGTAAATTCATAGCTATTAGCCCGAACCAACATGGTTAATAAAGTTCCGACGAATCATTTGATAAAACTGGTATCATAAATTCAAATATTGATACTATTTTCTCGGCTTTACCTGCTGTATGACATTGGTATCTATAAAAATTGTTTCTTCCGAACTGTTCTCATCTTCTGTAGCTTCTTACGATATGGAGGATAGAGGGCGGGGTTATAGGTTGTGCCATCCTCTTCAATCCTGTATTTCTGACAGGTTTTAAAGCAGACTAAACACACATGAATTTTACCATATTTTATTTCTGCTTTTTAAAACTTAATTACTTCAATTTCGTTCAAAGAGAAGTTATTGTTTTTGTCTTTCTGAAAATATTCCATTCTATCTGAACGTTATTTAAGTATCATGATCAAAACCTGTACTATTTTTAAGGTATACCTGGTTATACTGGTATTGATAATAACACCCTTTTTATTAACAGCACAGACATCCGGCAAACCGGATCCGGACCAGAAAAAAATACCGCTTACCAGGATTCTCTTTATCTTCGATGCATCTCAAAGCATGTCGGGTACATGGGAAAGCGATCTGAAGATAAATATCGCCAGGCAGATACTTACCGACATTGTGGATAGCCTTCAGCATGTCGAAAACGTCCGCATGGCCCTTAGGGTATACGGACATCAGAGCCCGGTGCCTCCGCAGGACTGCAGTGACACAAAGCTTGAAGTTCCTTTTGCTCCGGGAAATGCAGCCAGGATAAGGCAAAAACTAAGATTTTTAACCCCCCGGGGGACAACACCCATTGCAAATTCCCTTGCCTTGTCTATAAATGATTTTCCGGAATGCAATAATTGCAGGAATATCATTGTCCTTATTACAGATGGAATCGAAGCCTGCGACGGTGATCCCTGCGAAGTTTCCCGTGAACTTCAAACGAAAGGAATCATTTTAAAACCTTTTGTAATTGGTATCGGACTGGATCCCGGCTTCAGGGAAACATTCGACTGTGTGGGGTATTATTATAATGCGAAAGAAGAGGAGAAATTTAAACAAACCCTTGGCTTTGTGATAAATCAGGTATTGAATTCTACTACTGCACAGGTAAATCTGCTTGATGAGAAAGGGTTACCTACCGAAACCAATGTAAATATGACCTTTTATGACAGGTATTCGGGACGGATTATGTACAACTATATTCATACAATGAACCATAAAGGCAATCCCGATACGCTAGAATTGGATCATCTTATGACTTACAGGCTGAAAATACATACAATACCACCGGTAGAGATTGATTCTGTCTCGATTACACCCGGAAAACATACGATTATTTCTGCCGAGGCACCGCAGGGTTACCTGAATGTAAAAACTACCCGGGGAAAGCTATATGACGGTCTTTCATTTATAGTCAGGAAAAACGGTAATACAGAAACACTTTATAATCAAGCTGTCGGACAGGTGGAGAAATACATCACCGGAAAATACGACATAGAAATACCTACCATTCCCAGACTTTATCTTTACGAAATTGAAATACTTCAATCACATACCACTACCATTGAAATACCAGAACCCGGTACGGTCAGTTTTAATCCTAAATCCCCTGGGTATGGCAGTCTGTATCTCCTGAAAGGAACCGACCAGGAATTTCTCATGAACCTGAAATCATCACTGCGGCAACAGGTTTACTTTATTCAGCCCGGCATGTACCGGGTTACATTCCGGAATGCCGGCATCAGGGAAACCCTTTACACAAATGTAATTGATTTCAAAGTTGAATCAGGAGAATCAACTGTTATTGAATTGTTTTAATTTCCCTTTGCAATTAAACTATTTAGAAAACACCAGACTAAATGACGAACCTTTCCCGGGAACCGAATGAACCCTGACAGATCCCCCATGCAAATGCATAATCTGACGACACAGGCTCAAACCTATACCCGAACCTTTTTTCCGGGTTGTAAAAAAGGGAACAAAGATCTCACCGGCATATTCTTCAGATATACCCTCACCATTATCCTTTACCTTTATGTATTTATAACCACCCGACTCGGTTAAACGGATGGAAATTTGCTTTTCCTTGGTATCTTTAAGCGCTTCAATGGCATTCCGGATCAAATTTATTAGC
Organism: uncultured Bacteroidaceae bacterium; assembly: GCA_964426915.1. GTDB lineage: Bacteria > Bacteroidota > Bacteroidia > Bacteroidales > CAYRTD01. The sequence goes on from CAYRTD010000078.1 coordinate 2,398, forward strand.
ACCCGCATAATCATTTCCTTATCGGCAGATATTGACATTTTTCCCTGATGATCAAGTATAAATGCAATTTTCTCTTTTTTAAATTCTTTTTCAAATAAATATCCTGCTCCTTTCACCAGTTCTTCCGGGTCAAGATTTTCAAATTCCGGTAGCCCTGTTTTTGTAAGTGCCTTATAATCTGATATAAATTTCATAAGATCCCTGCTCCGCTCAAAAATTGTTTTGGCGCTTAAAATTACATCATCCAGGTTATTGCCGGACTTCATTTCTTTGAGTTCTTTAAGTTCCTCCAGCATTGCCCCACTAAGAGAATTGACCGGAGTAACCGTATTCATGATCTCATGCGTTAATACACGAATTAGTTTATACCATGAATCGATTTCTTTCGCGTCAAGCTCGGAATGAATATCCTGTAATGAAATGAGTTGGTATACTTTATCCCTGAGTAGAAATTCAGTCTTCCGGACAGCCAGTTGCACCCTCTGATCATAAATGCTTGTTTCATAAAGTTTCTTTTGACCAGGCTTGCCCATTTTTATAAATTCCGCCAGGTCCCGGTGATTTTCGCTTAAATAATTCATGCCCCCGTTTCCTGGGAAAAAACCGGATGCAGCGGTGTTTTGGAGGATGATTTTCATTTTTTCATCAAAAACCATGATGCCTGAATCGACATGATCTATTAACATCTGGAGATAAATATTCTGCATTTCCACCTCCATTCTGGCTTTCTGAATATCCTTCATTACCAGGCCCAGAGAATTTCTCAAAGACCGGAAAACCTCACCTGTTCTTTCAGGATTGTAATTGAGGGAGTAGTCACCATTTCTGACGGCAACCACAAATTGCTCCACCTCGCGGTTTATCCTGCCAATAAACCTGAACATTTCAAACAATTCAACAATAAGCAATAAGAAAAAAACTACAAGAGTGACATAATTCTGATCTCCGGTAAAAGCCAGGACCATGACAAAAAGTGTAATTAATATTATCAGCAATCTTATGAGAAGCTTTAACTGAAAAAACTTATATTCCATATTTTCTGATTTTCCTGTAAAGAGTTGATCGCCCCATTCCCAGTTCCTTTGACGCTCTTGTGTAATTATTCCGGTGTTTATGTAATGCACTTTTTATGGCCCGCTGTTCCAGTTCATTTAGATTTACCGTTGGAACCACAGAATTTACAATCTGCCTCAGCGGGAAATCAGAAGGATTCAGTTTGTTATCATCTGATAAAATAACCGCTCTTTCAATTATATGGATAAGCTCCCTGACATTTCCGGGCCAATTGTACTCCATTAATTTTTCATAAGCCGACGGAGAGATCTCATCTATCTGTTTATGATATTTCCTGGAGTAATGATGAAGATAATGCTCTGCAATTAACGGAATATCCACCGTTCTTTCCCGTAATGGAGGAACTACTATCTCCACAGTATTTATCCTGTAAAAAAGATCTTCCCTGAAAAGACCATTTCTTATCCGATCCGTTATATCTGCATTTGTCGCTGAAATTAACCGTATATCTATATCCCTCATTAATTCACTACCCACAGGAGAAACTTTCCTGTTCTGAAGAACGGAAAGCAGCTTTTGCTGAAGCTGGGAGGGAATATTGGCTATTTCATCAAGAAACAGGGTTCCCTTTTCAGCGATTTCGAACCAGCCCTGCCTTTCTGTTTTCGCATCGGTGAAAGCCCCCCGGACATGCCCGAAGAGCTCACTTTCAAAAAGACTTTCTGCAATGCTTCCCAGATCTACGGGTATAAAAACAGCCTTTTTCCTTTCAGATAAACGATGGATTTCCCTGGCAAACAATTCTTTCCCCGTTCCGTTTTCCCCCAGTATCAAGACATTGGCATCGGTGGGGGCCACCTTTCCTATCATTTTAAGAATTTCCCTTATTACACGAGAGCTCCCAATTACAGGAGAAACATTTTCATTGCTCTTCTGAACAATATACCTCTCCCGTTCTGACATCTTCTTTACCTGGTCTCTGGATTTTTTTAAATCAGCAGCATTCAGTACCGATGTTAAAATCCGCTCATTTTCCCAGGGTTTGGAAATAAAATCGGATGCACCGGCTTTCATGGCTTCCACAGCAATTTCGATATCACCGTAAGCGGTTATGGAAATTATCAGCAATTCCCTATCGGTTTTTTTGAATAATTCAATCCATTTCAATCCTTCCCTTCCCGATCGGGCACCCGCTTTGAAATTCATATCCAGCAAAATTATATCATATTGTCCCGGCACCATACTCTCATGAATATTCCGTGGATCCCCGGAAATATATATATTCTGAAACTTCTTCTTAAGCACTATCCTGGTAGCTATAAGAATCGCCGGATCATCATCTATTATTAATATCTTTTCTTTTCGTTTTTCCATTGTGAAAAAGTATATTGCAAGATAAAAAAATTGTATCATTTTAAAACAATAATGTGCCATTTTGGTACAAATATTAATTATATCAAAAATTCGCAATTCATCTTTATCGTTAATATTCAACATTTTAACTCTTATGGCACTTGATTTGATTTTAGGCTGATATAAATACATTCATTATGATCCGGAATTATTTTAAAATAGCTGTACGGAATTTCACTAAAGACATCAGGTTCTCACTTATCAATCTTGCAGGATTTTCACTGGGACTATTTAGCTTCCTTGTCATTATATTTTATGTAAAGCATGAAGTAAGTTATGACAGGTTTCATGAAAAGGCTGATAACATATACAGGATGGGTTGGGAAATGAAAACACCCGAAGGCAGTTCAAATTATTCCGTTACTACAGCCGGCCCTGCTCCTGATATGTATGAAAAATTTCCGGAAATAATATCCTTTTGCAGATTCAGCTACGGAGAGGAAGGTTTTATCAGTTATGACCGGAATGATTATCTGTCTGATAATTTCATCTATGCCGATACCGGATTTTTCGATCTCTTTAGCTATAAGCTTCTGCAGGGAGACCCTCAAAGCTGTCTGGTCGATCCCTTCTCTTTAATTATAACAGAAAGTCTTGCCGGCAAAATATTTGGGAAAAGTGATCCTGTTGGTAAACTCATAAAATGGAATAATCAGCACAACTTCACCATAACGGGAATAATCGAGGACCCGCCTCCTGATTCGCATCTCAAATATTCAGCACTGGCATCTTTCTCAACCCTTTATACTTTTAATAATTATTATCTTGACTGGAACGGGGGTGTGTCATATTTTTCATACTTTTTATTTGAAAATCAAACAACACCCGCCGATCTGGAAGAAAAATTAAGTGATCTGTATCATGAAAAGATAAACTATAGGTATGAAGAGGGAGGATGGAAGATCACACCCCGTTTTGTTTCTCTTCCGGATATTCACCTGTATACAGAGAGTGAAGGAAATATTGCACCGAGGGGGAACCCCGGAAACAATCAACTCTTTCTGCTAATAGCTATTATTATCCTGATCCTGGCCTGTGTAAATTTCATGAATCTTTCAACGGCAAGATATTCATCCAGATCTGAAGAGGTGGCGATAAGGAAGGTATTCGGAGCGAACCGTTCCAATCTGATAAGACAATTTCTCGGTGAATCGGTATTAATTGTCAGTATCGCAACGATTATTGCCATTATTCTGATGGAGGCGGGTTTAGGCTTTATAAAAAATATCAGTGGTACGGAAATTATTATCTACAGCCGGAAGAACCTTTACATTTTGCTTTCCATTCCGCTTATAATAATTACCACCGGAATAATTGCCGGAAGCTATCCGGCCATATTTCTGTCATCCTTCAAACCTGTAAGTATTTTCCATGGACGCTTCAACAGGGGGAAAAAAAGCCTTTCCTTCCGGAATATCCTGGTGGTCTTTCAGTTTGCAGTGAGCATAAGCCTGATAATTTGTACGCTTATAATTGTAAATCAGATGTATTTTATGCGGAATAAGGATCTGGGCTTTGACAAAGAAAATATGATTGTTTTGCATACCACCAGCGATGAATTTAAGGCAAAGCACAGTCTTGTACAGGAAAATCTGTCCAGGGTAAAGGGAGTGATCTCCACCGCAGCCACTGCTTATTTTCCGGGATCGGGAAATACATCCGAAGGATATAAACCGGAAGGTCATGAAAGATCCATAATAATTAACAGGATATCCATTGATCATAACTACCCCGCCACCATGGGATTAAAAATAAAGGAGGGAAGAGCGTTCTCCCATGATTTCCCCACGGACAGTTCAGCCTTTATGGTAAATGAAGCACTTGTAAGGAAGTTTGGATGGGACGATCCCATAGGCAAAGTAATTAACAGGGACGGTGATCATAAGATCATCGGGGTAGTGGAGGATTTTAACTATTCAAGTCTGCATTCTCAGGTTTCTCCACTTATACTCAATCTTATACCCAATTATGGTTTTGAGTATATTATTGTAAAATTCAAAACCGATAACATCAGGCGGTTTATCGGTCAGGTCAGGGAAAGCTGGAAAAGCATTGATCCTGATGAGCCCTTCAACTATGAATTTGTCGATGATCATCTTCGCGAGGTTTATGAGAATGAGATGAACTTCAGCAGGATATTCCTCATTTTTGCAATCCTGGCTACCATCCTGGCTTCTCTTGGCTTATTCGGGCTTGCCGCCTTTGAGGCAGAAAAAAGGAAAAAAGAAATAGGTATACGTAAGATCCTTGGATCGACTGTGACCGGAGTGACCGGTTTTATGCTAAGTAATTTCCTTAAACTAGTCTTTATCAGCAACCTGATAGCATGGCCAACCGCATATTACTTTATGAATAAATGGCTGGAGAATTTTGAATACAGAAGGGATATCAGTATCCTGATCTTTTTATTGGCCACTACCTTATCTGTATTAATAGCAATTCTGACCGTCTGGTCCAGAAGTTACAGAATAGCAAATATGAATCCGGCAGATTCGATAAGGGCCGAATGAGGTTTTAGAAGCCCGGGAGGACAGATTCTCCGGAAAAGTGAAAATAGACAAAATGGAGGAAATATATACGATTCCCGGGGAAGGGTTAAGAGCGATCAGTCTGATTTATGTTGTTTCCCGAAGGCCCTTAGAAACTCCACGGTTTTATTAATGTCGTCGTACATCACCTTATCGTTGGTGATAAAGCTGACATCTTTGCGATAATCCCGGAGCATTTTCTCAAGGAAGGGTGAAGTTTTGTGAGGTTTCCTGAATTCAACAGCCTGGGCTGCATTATATAATTCTATGGCAAGAATTCGTTCGAGATTTTCCATCACCCTGAAAGCTTTGACCGCAGCGTTTGCCCCCATGCTGACATGATCTTCCTGACCCTGGGATGATTCAATGCTATCTACAGATGATGGGGTGCATAACTGTTTATTATGGCTTACCATTGAAGCAGCAGTATACTGAGGTATCATAAACCCGGAATTCAAACCCGGGTTGGCTACCAGGAAAGGAGGAAGTCCCCTGTGCCCGTTCAGCAACTGGTAGGTTCTGCGTTCGGAAATATTCCCCAGTTCGGCCATCGCAATAGCCAGGTTATCCAGGGCAAGAGCAAGAGGCTGACCATGAAAGTTCCCGGCAGATATTATCAAATCGTCCTCGGGGAAAATGGTTGGATTGTCGGTTACCGAATTGATCTCATTTTCGAAAACATAGGCAACATAATTTATAGAATCTTTTGAAGCTCCGTGCACCTGAGGAATACAACGGAATGAATAAGGATCCTGGACATGATTTTTATGCCTGCTGAGCAATTCACTGTCCTGAAGAAAGTGCCGGATCCTTTTGGCGGTCTTTTTCTGACCTTCATAAGGTCTGATATTCTGTACCAGATCATGAAAAGGTTCTATCCTGCCGTCAAAAGCATCCAGTGAAAGTGCACTAATCATATCTGCCTGATCTGACAAGCGAAAAACGGTTATGCAAAGGTAAACACCATAAGCACTCATGAATTGTGTTCCATTCAATAAGGCAAGGCCTTCTTTCGATCTCAGATCGATAATGTCAAGCCCCAGCTCATCGAGTACATCAGAACTTTTACGCCTTTCGCCCCGGTAATTCACTTCCCCCAGGCCCAAAAGCGGGAGTGACATATGAGCAAGTGGCGCCAGATCTCCGGAGGCTCCCAGTGATCCGTACTGATAAACCACCGGTAATACATCAAAATTATAAAAATCAATAAGTCTCTGAACTGTACTAAGCTGGATTCCGGAGTTTCCATAGGATAATGACTGTACTTTCAGGAAAAGCATCAATCGGACAAGCTCTTTGGGAATCTCGTCCCCAACCCCACATGCATGGGACATTACGAGATTTTTCTGAAGAGCGCCGAGATCATCAGTTGGAATAACCCTGTCGTATAGAGAACCGAAACCGGTATTTATCCCGTATAATAATTCAGTTTCCCCCTCAAGCCGTGTATCCAGATATTCCCTGCACCTGATAATTCTCGAGCAGGCCTCATCCGATAGCTCCAGTTTGACTTTTTTTTCGATGATCGCAGGGATTTTCGAAAAATCAACCCTCTCGGGGCCAATGAAATGTACCTTTTCCATAGAATAATAATTGTGACTCCGAATTACATAAAAAAAAAGGAATTTATAAATGTTTTGTAACAGGGAGAAAGAAGATGAGCTTGTCTTACATCACAATTTTCTCAATTAATGCTTCAGGGGTCATTGAGAACTGCTCACCGCTGATCATATCTTTGAGTGTGATCAGTTCATTTTCCATTTCATTTTCTCCTATCAGCGCAACGAAAGGAATATTGGCTGTATTAGCGTAAGACATTTGTTTTTTCATTTTTACAGGCTCGGGATATAATTCGGAATTGATGCCCTTCTTGCGTAATTTCATTAAAAAAGGAAGTATATATCTGGATTCTTTTTTCCCGAAATTAACAAACATGATCCTGACATTTTCAGTTGTAGCTTCCGGAAAAGCGTTCATCTGATCCAGAACATCGTAAATTCTGTCGGCACCAAATGAAATTCCCACACCGGAAACGCCCGGCAATCCGAATATTCCAGTCAGATCATCGTAACGGCCTCCTCCGCAAATGCTGCCAATTTGGACATTCCTGGCTTTCACTTCTATAATAGCTCCGGTATAATAATTTAACCCCCTTGCCAGGGAAAGATCCAATTCAATCTCATTTTTTATTCCGATTGTCTGAATAAGTTCAAAGCTCTCTATGATCTCCCCAATCCCTGTCTCACCATGTTCAGACCCTTTCAGGAACTCCTTCAGGAAATTTAGTTTTTCATCGGTATCAGCCCGGCTGTTGAAGAGAGGATCAAGTTTCTTAAGTTGCTGATTGTCAAACCCATTTTCACGGAGTTCATCCATTACTTTTTCCTTTCCGATCTTTTCAAATTTATCAATAGCAACTGTCAGGGCTGTCAGTTTATCTCTTGCATTCAGAACTTCGGATATCCCTGAAAGAATTTTTCTGTTATTTATTTTTATAAGTACCGGAATTTTCAGCTCTGTGAATACCTGATCAATAATAGCCACTAATTCTGCTTCATTGATCAGTGAATCACTGCCTATTATATCGGCATCGCATTGATAAAACTCCCTGTACCGGCCTTTTTGAGGCCTGTCTGCGCGCCACACAGGCTGGATCTGGTATCTTTTAAAAGGAAAGTTAATCTCATTTCTGTGCTGAACCACATACCTGGCAAAAGGTACTGTCAAATCATATCTTAATCCACGATCACAGATCTGTGTGGAAACAGCATGGGATTTTTTTTCCAGAAGATCTTTTTCATCAACTCCCGATAAGAAATTTCCCGAGTTTAGTACCCTGTATAAAAGTTTATCACCTTCTTCACCGTATTTTCCCAGGAGGGAGCTGAGATTCTCCATGGCAGGAGTCTCTATGGGAAGGAAACCAAATCTTTTAAAAACATTTTTAACTGTCCCGAAGATATAATTTCTTCTTACCATTTCCACAGGATTAAAATCTCTGGTTCCTTTTGGCAGTGAAGGTTTCTGTATTGCCATAAATAATAAAACTTTAAGAATGATATTTTGACACGAAATTAAAAAAAAGCTGAACAAAAGAAAAGCTATCCCGGCGATAACCCGGATTCAGGGAGAATGGATAATTATATTACTACAAATGCCTGGGAATATTTTGCATAAAATAAAACGAATAAAGAATACTATTTCGCCAGTTTTTTCAGGTCGGATTTAAGAAAACCATCAGGTTTTTTATCCTTGATCATGTGGTAATCAAAATAATAGAAATTTGCATCGCCGGCACCAATAAGAATTTTATAAGATCTGGCTTTCATTCTCTTTCCTTCAGGCCCAACTTTATGCAGGAAAACCACATTTTCATTCTGATTATGAATGGCCTGTCTGATCTCTTCTTTTTCTACCAGCTTAAACTTATAGGGGTAGATCTGCTTGATCCTTGCCGCAGTGCCTATTTCACGTGACAACTCGTCCTCAAGAAAATATACCGTTTTATCCTGTGCATCACTGATATTCTTATTGTAGTATTTAAAAATATTTCTTGAAACCAGGTCCGGATCTTCAGTAATAAGTTTTACATGTTTCTGAATGAATTTGAGTAATATTCCTACCTTGTATATATAGTTCCCCGGATCGACACCATCATAGCCCAGAGGCACAGAAGCAATGTCTCTAAGGTCATCCATGGAGATATTATCCCCACCCAGTGAAAGATGAAGAAAAATATATCTTGAATCCGTTTTATCGCGTTCGAAATTCACAAGAGAGGTATAAATAAAAGAAGCATTGGTATTTTTAGATTTTTCGGGGAACTCGGATTGTTTAATAAATTCGTATTCTGTAATATCCCAGACCTTACCCATAACTTCTTTTACTTCAAAATTGAAATCAGACAAAGGACTGTCCTCCAGCACAACATAGGTTTTGGTAGTATAGAAATGCTGCAAATCCTCACTGGTGGGTAAATATTCCTTCTGGGCAAAAAGGGTTACATTGCTGAGTAACAGGACCAGGATCAAAAATGTATTTTTCATTTTAATGCTAATTTTGATGATTATCAGATCATTGAAAGATGGTTCCACAACTCTGAAAACCCTGCTTAAAATCTTTTATCCACAGGAATATAGAGAGGGTTTCTTTCATTGAACTTACGTAAATAATAAAACTTAAGTTGCTTTTTTTTCCTTTTTCTAAGGGCAACAAATTCATCGTATAGTTCAGGATCTTTCATTAATAGAATCTCTATGCTTCTGAAATCATATTCCATCACCTTCCCGGTATCAAAATCAAGAACATACTGCTTCATTTCTGAGTTACGGGATGATCTTCTGTTATAGGGATAATAAGGATCGTAATAAGGATTTCTGGAATACCTTCCCCCATAATAAGGATCGTAATACCGGTCATCATAAGTGGTTACAGTAGCAACAAAATGGCATATCTGACCTACAATAGTTATCCTGTGAAAGCTATCTCCAAGTTTAATGTATAAGACCCCGTTCCGGGAAAAACCCCATAACTTTGAAACAGGGATTTCCTGCCTTACTCCATTCTTATCAAAAAAAGCTATTCTTTTCTGTTCAAGTATTTTGTCATAGAAATTGACATCACTGTAGTCGTAATCTGTAATAAGACGGGCTCCTGGCACAGGGTCATTATTTTTCACCTGACTGAAATTAAAAAAGAAACCATCATTAAATTCAAATTCAGGATTGTATTTAACCGTATCTACCTGGCCATATCCTGCTATTGTAATAAAAAAAAGGGCCGACAAGAACATCTGAAAAAACCTGACAAACTTCGCGCTTCTTATCATCATATCCTGCATTTATTTATTTGTTTTGCTTTGACATCAGGAAAACCGGAGAAACAAATTTAATTTGTCAAAGCAGAACAATGTTAATAATTTTCATATAAAACGGGAATTAAGGACTCAATGTTATATAATCATAGTTTTATTAGCATCAGCACCTTAACATCAGGAGTGTTATAGAATTTATTATGAGTTAACTACCTTGAAAATTTTCATTTTTTTTACACCTGAAGCCTACCAAAGTTACCAAAAAACATTTATTTTCCTGCTCCGAAATAGAAAGACCCGACATTGGAAAAAAACTTATTAGCGCCTTGTCATCATTGCACATTATGATGGTAGCAAATTAACCAGAAACATTTTAAGTAAAAATGCGTATATTGGTATCATTACTATCGTCCCGGAAAAAATACAATAATTAAGCCAGAATTCACCAAAATATGAATTTCACTGACCGCATAGCAGCTTTTTTTTCTTCGGTATTACAGTTTAAGAAAAACAAGATTACCGGGGAAAAGCCTTTCTTTTTTAACCTAATCTCTTTTCTTACCCTGTTCATTTTAGCCATATCCGGTTTCTGGTATTTGTTTCTGAGAGAATTTATTATTTCAATTGTTTTACTCGGCATGTTCAGCTTTGTTCTTTTAAACCTGGTTTTGTTCCCTTCAGTAAAAAAGTACAAGGCCGGATCAGTCATTCTGGTTTCCATTCAAGCGGTTGTCATAACTTTCATAACCTATTCACCGGAAATCAGGTATAGCTGGGTCTGGTTTGCAGCATATCCGGTATCGTCAGTAATACTGCTGGGGAACAGAAAAGGAATATCATTTTCTTTTTTGCTCCTTCTGATCGTTTTTCCGGTAATGATGTTTCCGGCCATTCTTTCCGGATCATTTGATCTTTCAGGCAGATCTCTTTCAGTTATACCTGCATATCTTATCATTTTATTTTTAACATCCCTCTTTTATGATCTTGAGGAAAAAAAGCTAGTATACCATTCACAGAAGGCAAAAAACACTACCGATGAGCTTGAAAAAAACAATGCCTACATATCCTCTTTATCACATCAGCTAAGGACCTCATTAAGTAACATCATCCTGGTAAATGACCTGGTATATTCTTCAGATCTGAACGAAAAACAAAAAGAACTGCTTGAAACACTGCAGGCATCAACTAACAATCTTGCCGACAATATAAACAAGATCGTTGATATGTCCCGGCCTGAAGTCGAATCCATCAAAGAGGTCAGTGCATCATTTGATCTTAAGGCTGTACTGGAAAGTATCCTGAGATTGTTCCGGAATAAAGAAGGAATGGAAACAGAACTTAATATATCTGAAAACATCACCAACTTTGTTATCGGTGATCCCATTAAACTGAAACAAATTTTTCTAAATCTGATCCAGAGCGTATTATTTTTCAATAAAGATTATATGCAGTTCATTAAGATATCTGCCATACCAAAAAATGAAACTGCCACGGAATTCGAAATTACTTTTCTTGTTGAAAGTTCTCTCAGAAAACCTAATGGCAAATCCCTGCCCGAAGAGGAGTTCAAAAATATTTCTGAAAAAATTGACCTGGACCTGGATTATTCTGCACGTCTTGTGAAAAGTTCCAACGGCAGCTTTGAAATTAAAAAAAGTGATCAAAAGTTTCAGTATCAAATTGTCCTGAAATTTAGAAAAGACCTGCAGCGCAGATTGAAATCCGAAGAAAAAGAAGCCGAAAAGCCCATTGAAACGAGCAGAGAAAAAATTGATCTGAAAGATGCAAATGTTTTGCTGGTAGAAGATAATCTCATCAATCAGAAAATTGTTTTGCTCAGTCTTCAGGAGATGGTAAATTCGATTGATGTAGCAGCCAACGGAAAAGAAGCGCTGGATAAATTCGGAACTTCAAAATACGACATTATTCTTATGGACATTCAAATGCCGGTGATGGACGGAATAATTGCCACTAAGAAAATAAGGGAAATTGAAGCGAGTACCAATACGAATACTCCAATTATTGCCATCACTGCCAATGCTCTTTCAGGTGCCAGGGAAAATTGTCTGGCCGTTGGAATGGATGATTATATCAGCAAACCGTTCCAGGTAGAAGTCTTAATATATAAAATGCAAAAGTTATTGAAAGTCGGGGAAGGGTAATTTTATTTTTCAGGAAGAACTCTTCTTAAAATTTGCTTTTATTCCTATCACCAGAATATCATCTATCTGTTCAATTTCACCTCTCCATTCTTCAATACTGTCGTTGAGAAAATTCATTTGTCTTGCAAGGGGTAACTGATGAATTGTGAGCAAAAGATGCCGGAAACGTCTGTACTTAAACTTCTTGCCTTCCGGTCCCCCAAACTGGTCGGCGTAACCATCGCTAAAAAGATAAATCATATCGTCCTTTTCCAGATCTATAACGTGGCTGGTAAACTTCTTTTCACTTTTGTCCTCCACGCCCGGATCACTATCTGCTCCTATTGACATGCGATCTCCCTTGACTTCGATCAGTTTATTATGCCGGACTATATAAAGAGGATTAAAAGCGCCTGCATAACGCAGCACCATTTCATTTTTATCAAAAACACAAAATGAAAGATCCATTCCATCCCTCAGGGAAATATCATTATCCTCCCCAAAAATTTCCTCAAAACTTTTATTCAGCTTATTCAATATTTCTCCCGGATCGCTAACATCCTGCATATTTATGATCTTCCGGAAGAGCTCAAAGCCTATTACCGACATGAATGCTCCGGGAACACCGTGTCCCGTGCAGTCAACTGCAGCCACATATACCTGTCCACCCATTTCGGAAATCCAGTAAAAATCACCACTCACAATATCTTTCGGTTTGTGAAGTATAAAGGAATCCGGTAAATGTTTTTTAAATAACCTGGGGGTATCGAGCATAGCAGATTGGATTCTCTGGGCATATTTCAGGCTATCCTCAATATTTTTATTTCTTTTACTGAGAAGATCCTTCTGCCTTGCTACTTCTAATGATGCATTTTCTTTTTCCCTGAGCAGACGGTTTGACTTCTTTAAACCCTGAATACGATATTGAAGGATAAGATAAAATGCCAGCAATAAACCGAAAAAATAGATAATATATGCGATACGTGTATCCCAGAAAGGGGCATCTACAATAATTCTCATACTCCTTTCGGCAGGATTCCAGATTCCATCATTGTTGGATCCCATTACCTTAAAAATATACTCCCCGGAAGAAAGGCCTGAAATTGTAACTGAATGTTCTTGTCCAAGATTCAACCAGTGATCGGGTTTTCTGAGTTCCTGTAATGAATATTTGTATGTATTATGAGCCGGGAAAGTAAAATCAAGCGCACTGAAATGGAATGAAAGCGACTGGTTATCGTGGATTCTTACTAATGTAGTGTTTTTCCCGACAGGTATTTCAGATATACCGGAAGCATCAATTACTTCACAGGCGGTTATCGCAATATCAGGAACATTGAGGTTGTCTTTGATTTGATCAGGGCAGAAACCATTAAGACCGGATAGGCCTCCGAAAAACATTTCTCCGTCAGATGACACAAATCCCGCACCTCTGTTAAACTCCCGGGGCTGTAAACCATCTTTTTTACTATAATTACTGAATTTCCTGCTAACCCGGTTAAATTTCGACAAACCCTTGTTAGTGCTAACCCAGATATTTGATTCCAGGTCCTCCAGGATTGTATAAATGAAACTATTTGCAAGTCCGTTTGTTTCCGAGAAATGAACTATGTCATTATTATCAGGATCATAAACACTAAGCCCATAGGAAGATCCTATCCATAATTTGCCTTCCGATCCGTTAAGGAGAGAATAAACCGGAGAAAACTGTAACCAGCTATATTGTGGTTCTATATTAATTTTTTCAAAAATATTTTTCTCCGGATCGTACATTAAAAGTCCCTTGTCTGTTGCCATCCACAAGTTCTCATATTTATCCAACGATAAATCATATACTTCTCCGACAATGAAACTTTGATCTTCGTTATATATCCTGTCATAAAGATTTACCGTTTCAGTATTATCTCTCATTTCGAATAATCCTTTATCTGTTCCCATCCACAGAAATCCACGCTCATCTTCAAGAACAGTAAATATCTGTCTGCCCTCGAGTATGTCTACCGGAATTATCTTAAAAACATCTTCAAATTTGCGTATTTCTCCTTTTTCCGGCGTTAATATATCCACAGCTTTGGAGGTGCTAATCCATATTCGGTGTTTTGAGTCTCTATACAGGTGTAGTATATTTTCATCGCTGAGACCTTCGGCAGATGTATAATGCTTAACCTTCCCGGTTCTGAGGTCGATTCTGTCCAGCCCCTTACTACGATAACCAACCCAAAGGGTACTGTTTTCCTTCAAAATGGCTGAAACATTTTCACCCGATAACTCTGCGAAGGAGGTCTTCGCAGTATTATACAATTCAAATTTGGGGGGCTTAAGATCTATTTTCATAAGCCCATGCATCCCTCCGGCCCATAAAATATCCGAGTCATCACAAACCAAAGTTCTCAGCTTACCGATCTTCACCCTGGAATTTTCTATCATAAGTGAATCTGCCCTGAACATCTGTCCGCTTCGCTTATCAAAATGAATCAATCCATTATCTCCGGCAAGCCAAAGGTTTCCATCATTATCCTCACAAATACTATTTATTGGATTATTATGGTTTGTATTCCCAGGTTTACCATATATCTTAAAACGATTTTGAAGGCGATCGAACTTATTCAGTCCTGAGGATGTCCCTGTCCAGAGTTCTCCATCAGAATCTTCAAATATGGAATATATTTCTTTAGCGTTCAGGGATGTGTCATTTGTTTCTCGAGTTAAATACCGTTTAAATTCACTATTAATTCTGTTAAAACTATACAAGCCTTTCTCTGTACCAAACCAGAACCGGCCGTTGCGGTCCAGAATTAGAGATGTAGTTATTTTCGCGGATGGAGAATATCCGGGTTCCTGATGAAAATCGTATAATTCAATTTCCATGCTATCAGGTTGAAAACGTGCAAGATACTCATTGTTAAGAATCCAGACGAATCCCTCTTCTACACAATAAACAGTTTTAATCTCATTAGGGATCCCAACAGGATCCGGCCAGATATCATTATAATGACGGAATTTACCGGTATGAGGATTGTAGCTGTTTAATCCCGAGCCGGTCCCGATCCAGATAGTTCCTTTGCTGTCCTCTGCTATTGAATGGATATTATTATTGGAAAGGCTAGTACTGTCGGAAGGTCTGTGTCTGTAGGTTTTGAAGCCATATCCGTCGAAACGGTTCAAACCATCCTGGGTGCCTACCCACAGAAATCCGCGGGAATCAATAAAATTCACATTAACATGGGTATGCGAAAGACCGTTCTGATTACTGAACCGTGTTGCTTTAGGCAGTTTCCGGGACATAAACTGTCCGTCGACAGGCATCCCGGTCACCAGGCTAAATAAAATTAATATATACAAAAAAAAGAGTTGTAGTCTCATTATCCTTTAAAAGCCTGAAAGTAAAAAATGTTCACTTTTACTGTTCTCTTAACATACCATTTACGAACTCCAGCCCCGGTGGGTTACCTTTATGTTATGATAAATACATCGGATTCTCGGTATTGATGACAAGTTTAATTATCTGCTTATTGATGAGATGTTTCGGATGAGCATTTTCGGACTTGAAGGAGAGAGAGGCTTCCCCGAACACAGAGTGAGAGTGAGTGTGAGAGCGAGGGGTGCGCCTATCGCTTTTTGGCGTCTCCGTACTAATGACATCTTTTTGTAACAAAAAGATGTCATTAGTACTGAAAATCCGAAGCGATAGTCACCTATGCTAAAGCTCCGGTGACAGAATGCGGAGGATTTGAGGGAGAAACCTCAAATATTTCGTCAGAAATTTTGCCCTTGATTGAGCGGGGTATAAATGATAAAGTAAAGAGGATTTTTTACTTTTCTCCGGAATAAAATACAATGTCAAAGCCAGGATGTTTCGATTGTTATTATTATAAT
>CAYRTD010000079.1:0-18177 GCA_964426915.1 uncultured Bacteroidaceae bacterium
ACGAATACCGCTTAAAATTAACACAGAATGAGTAAATCGGACATTATGGACAGACTCTAACTTAGTGTCAAAATTCTCAATCATATGAAAGCTCTGGTCCTCGAAGAATATAATAATCTTGTTTACAAAGATGTAGACACTCCGGAAATTTCCGCTAATGAAGTACTTATAAAAGTCAAGGCTTGTGGGATCTGCGGATCGGATGTGCATGGAATGGACGGAAGCACTGGCAGGAGGCAACCGCCTCTTATCATGGGACATGAAGCTTCCGGCGCAATTGTTTCAACAGGTAAAAATGTAAGCAACTGGAGAGAAGGGGACAGAGTAACATTCGACTCAACTGTATATCCTTTGAAAGATTGGTATACGCTCGAAGGAACTTATAATCTGAGCGATAACAGGGAAGTGATGGGAGTTTCTTCAGATGACTTCAGGCGGCATGGTGCTTTTGCGGAATATGTTGCGGTTCCCGGGCATATTCTTTATAAAATTCCCGATAAAGTATCTTTTGAAGAAGCAGCTATGGTTGAGCCTGCGGCAGTGGCCCTCCATGCTATAAACAGGGGAAATCCACATATTGGTGAGAGTTGTGTGGTTGTCGGGGCCGGAATGATCGGCATATTTATCGTAAAATTATTATTTCATGCCGGACTTTCTGCTCTTATTGTTGTTGATACAGATGAAAATAAGAGGAGACAGGCTGAAGCTGTGGGCGCAGACCTTGCTCTGGATCCTTCTAAAAAAAGTCTTTACAAAGAAATTCTGGGATTATCACAGAACAGGGGAGCGGACCTTTCTTTTGAAGCGGTGGGAATTACAGATAGCGTTAACACAGCCATTCAGGTTTTAAGAAAAGGGGGAAGAACCGTGCTGGTGGGAAATCTCTCAAAGGCGGTGGATTTTCCGCTTCAGAAAGTGGTAACCAGTGAAATAGACGTTCTGAGCAGTTGTGCTATAAGAGGTGAATATGAGGCTGTCCTCAGGCTGATCGAAAAAAGTGTACTGGATGTGAAAGATCAGATCTCAGCTGTTGCTCCTCTTTCTGAAGGTGCAGAATGGTTTGACAAACTAAGGAAAAGAGACAACAATTTAAATAAGGTTATTTTGGTACCATAAATCAGCATCATGAGTAAATCCTGTCTTAATATCGCAATAGCAGGCTGCGGAAAGGTAGCCCATCTTCATGCCAGGGCAATTGAGCAGATCGAAAATGTTAGCCTTAAGGCTGCGTGGAGCAGAACATACGGATCGGCAGTGAACTTTGCCGAGCAATATGATATAGGAGCCTACCACGATATTCCTTATATGGTAATGAATAATGATATTGATGTGGTTATTATCTGCACTCCGCATCCTTTCCATCTCGAACCCTGTGTTCAGGCAGCAGAAGCAGGAGCAAATGTTCTGGTCGAAAAACCTCTTGCCTCCACCCTGGAAGATTGTGATAAAATGATTGAGGTTTGTAAAAAGAATAAGGTAAAACTGGGAGTTATTTCTCAGCGGCGCTGGTTTGAACCGGTTAAAAGAGTTAAGGAGGCTATTGATGAAGGGAAGATAGGAAAACCTGTTCTTGGCACTATCAATATTCTTGGATGGCGCGACAGAGAATACTATGAGTTTGCCGAATGGCGTGGAACATGGGATATGGAAGGCGGAGGTATTCTTGTTAACCAGGCTCCCCATCAACTGGATATCCTTCTCTGGTATATGGGTGAAGTTGATGAAGTATTCGGGATATGGGATAATCTCAATCACCCCTATATTGAAGTGGAAGATACTGCTCTTGCTATTATCCGTTTTAAAAATGGAGCTATCGGTAATATTATTGTGAGTAACTCCCAAAAACCAGGAATATACGGAAAAGTTCATGTGCATGGAGAGAACGGGAATTCCATTGGTGTACAGACCGATGGCGGTGCTATGTTTATAGCCGGCAAGACAGAAATAGTTGAACCTCCCGAAAATGATATATGGAATATACCGGATGAAGAAAAGATGCCGGAGGTCTGGAAGGAGGATGATAAATTATTCTTATCCGATAAAGATCCAACTGTATATTACATGAAATGTCAGATTGAAGATTTCAGGGATGCAATTTTCAGGAGCAGGGAACCAATGGTGAATGGCAAAATCGGAAGAAAGACTGTGGAATTATTTACAGCTATATACCGTTCCAACAGAGACAGAAAATGGATCAAGTTTCCTTTAAAACCTGAAAATGACAGAAGTGATATGGATGGCCGTAAGAGAAAATAAATTTTCTTTCAGACACTAATTTCATTTTTTGAAATTTTACAATAATATGTTTTAGTTTAGCAATGATCTGTTCCTTAATACCTGAAAAACTGTACAATTAATATAAGTTACATGTCTACCCCCTACATTCTGGTCATTATTGTTTCAGCAGTCACCCTCTTATTATTAATGGTCCTAAAATTAAAGATCAGCGCTTTCATTTCCTTATTGATAACTTCAATGTTCGTGGGAGTTTTGGCAGGAATGCCGCTCCAGAGCATTCTCGACAGCATACAGGAAGGGATGGGAGGGACCCTGGGTTTTGTGGCCATTGTTGTGGGGCTTGGGGCTATATTTGGACAGATATTGGAAAGTTCAGGAGGCGCTGAATCACTGGCACATTTCCTCGTGAAAAAATTCGGAAAAGAAAGAGCATCATGGGCAATGGTGATTACAGGATTCCTTGTGGCTATTCCTGTATTTCTGGATGTGGGACTGATTATACTTATCCCGATAATTTATGCTCTCTCAAGAGATACAAAAAGATCGTTACTGTATTATGGAATTCCCTTGCTTGCCGGGCTTGCAGTAACACACAGTTTTATTCCTCCAACACCAGGTCCCATAGCGGTATCCGAGATCCTGGATGCACAACTCGGGTGGGTTATTTTTTTCGGATTCCTGCTTGGTTTCCCCACAGCTGTCATTGCCGGACCTGTATTCGGAAAGTTCATCGCGAAAAAGATACACCTCAAACCACCAGAAGAAATTTCAGCAGTAGGAAATGACACTCTCAGTGGGGAGAATCTGCCATCATTCCGTTTAATTGCTTTACTGATAGCTACTCCATTAATTCTGATCCTCCTGAATACATTTACTTCCGTTGCAGTTGAGAGAGAATTAATTCCTGATTCCCTTTTCTCCGATATCCTGATCTTTTTTGGTCATCCTTTTAGCGCTCTGATAATTGCAGCCCTGCTGGCAATATATTATTTGGGAATCAAAAGAGGAAAGACAAAACAACAATTACTTGACTTAAGCTCCAAAGCTTTGGGTCCTGCCGGGATCATCATTCTTATTACAGGCGCCGGAGGTGTGCTTAAGCAGATCCTGGTAGACAGCGGCATAGGTGAAATGATGGCCAGATCAATATCCGACTCGGCTATGCCTCCTATTTTTCTTGCCTGGCTACTTGCTGCAATTGTAAGAGTGACCCAGGGCTCTGCAACCGTTGCCATGATAACTGCTGCAGGAATTATTGCTCCTGTGCTCGACTTCATAAATCCCGGTCAGCCCGAGCTTGCCCTCATTGTCCTGGCCATTGCCTCAGGAGCCACTCTCCTCTCTCATGTCAACGACAGCGGTTTCTGGCTGGTAAGCAAATACTTCGGTATGGATGAAAAACAAACCCTGAAATCCTGGACAGCGATGGAGTCGATTATTGCGGTTTGCGGATTAGCATTCACCATGCTGGCGAGTCTTTTTGTATAGTAGGTTTGTTGAATTATGCGGTTAGGCGGTTGTGCAGTTGTGCAGTTATGTGGTTGTGCAGTTATGTGGTTTGCTTTAACCGGGGTATATATTTTATGTGATTTTTTTTGAGCAAATTAAAGTTTTAAATTCTAATTCACCTTACTATGCTTTATTGTATTTGAAAAAAAATGATTTATAAAGTTTTCTGAGCAAAGCGAAGAACTATTATGCTTGATGTTCCAACCGCACAACTGCACAACTGCACAACACATAATCCTTGTCCCTAAATTTTCTCCAAAACGATAACAGTAGCAAAGGGATCGGGTGCTTCCGCCGGCAATTGCAGGCTAATATTTTCATCCTTTTGCTCCAGTGGAATTGGGGTTTTTTCCGGGTCTGCCAGAAGCCATGCCCGGCCGATACCTGGAATTCCTTTTACAGTTAATTCGTCATTTTCGGGCCAGTCAAAAACATGGGCATAAATATGGTTATCTTTTGTGGTATATTTGCCCCATGCCGGGCTCTCCACCGGGCTCGGGCGAACTCCGTAGATTGCCTCGCCGTTTATCTTCAGCCATTTTCCCATATCCTGAAGTCGCTCAATACTGGGTCCGGGTATAGTTCCCTCAGCAGTAGGGCCTACATTCAACAAAAGATTACCTCCTTTGGAAGCTACATCTACCAAGTTGTGTATCAGGGTTTTTGAAGATTTCCAGTTATCGTCAAAATGTTTGTATCCCCAGGTATCATTCATGGTCAGGCAGGATTCCCATTTAGTTCCCGGCATCCCTGTGGCGGGGATTTGTTTCTCCGGTGTGCCGAAATCTCCGGCAAAATCTCCTTCTGCATCCATTCCCTCCATTCCCTGGCGGCCTTTATCCACACGGTTATTGATAATAAGGTCAGGCTTTATGTTCCTGAGGTAGTTGTATACATCCTTTCCCATTTCCGAAGTATAATCGGGGATCCATTCACCATCAAACCAAAGTACACCAATATCTCCATAGTTAGTAAGCAATTCCTTCAGTTGAGGTTTCATAAACTTCTCAAGGTAACGATCGAAATCGGGATTGACCTTTTCACTTTTTCGTCCCTGGTTATACTCAGGTTCAAAAATGGCCTGTGCATCAGGATGATGCCAGTCCATAATGGAATAATAGAAACAAAGTTTTATATCCTCTTTTTCACAAGCTTCAGCCAGCTCCTTCAGTATATCACGCTTAAATGGTGTTGCATCCATAATATTATAATCGGTTTGTTTCGTATCCCACAGACAAAATCCATCATGATGTTTTGAAGTAATAACGATGTATTTCATCCCAGCAGCTTTTGCGATGGAAACCCACTCATCTGCATCAAATTGTGTGGGATTAAACTGGGTTGCAAACTGTTCGTATTCGTTGATGGGTATCAGCAGGGTATTCATAATCCATTCCCCGATTCCTTCAACCTTTTCCCCTTTATATTCCCCGGCAGGAACTGCGTAAAGACCCCAGTGTATAAACATTCCGAATTTCGCTTCTTCCCACCAGGCCATTCTTTCCTCTTTCACAGATTGAGATTCATTCAGGTAATTTTTGGGAGTCTGACTGCAGTTCATAAGGAGCAAGAGACTAATTGTAGTCAGAAAAATTTTTTTTAGTGTTTTCATGGTAGCTTGTTATTAAATGTTTCTAAAAGCACATAGAAGAATTCCGCTTTTTAAGCCTCCTAAATTTTCAGGGTGCTCAGGGGTAACAATACAAATATAATATTCTTTCCTGTTTTCCGAAATAGGGGAACGATGCCCTTTATGGCTATGATTATAAGGGAGCAGGAAAAGGGACGATTCGTCTTTTAAAGGGAAGAAAGTGATGAGAAAGAACAAATTTGTCTTCGATGGCTCAGATTTTCAGGCTGAAGGCCGGGAAGAGTCTAGGAATAGGGTTTAAAAAAAACGGTGAGCCAGGTTTTTTTTTATTAAAAAAAAGGATGGTTAATTTATTTTTATTTTAAATAAGCTATATCTACCTATAATTCATTTAATTGCATCACCCGTATGATGATGCCCGGGAAAATAGTTATTATTAAACATATGTAGAATAGTGTATTTTATATAATTTTCAAAAATGTTTTTTTTAGTCGTATATTTAGTGTCCGTCAATAGAGTCGAGAGTCTGGATCATAACCAAACCGCCAGTTGGCAGTGAGCTCAGTGAAGTTAATGTTCGAGATCAAATACAATCTAAAAGCACAATTACATGTATAAAAATTTTCTTTTAGTTGTTACAATAGTGGCTTTCCTGTTATTTATTGTAAACATCCTTCATGTGGAAGAACCTTATAATCTTAAACAGGAAGTACTTAAGCAGGAATATTCCATTAAACCAATACCTTCAGTTGATCACAGCAAATTTGAAGTTCTCCAGGTTGATTTCAAAACCCCACAGGAGGTAACAGAAACCTGTATTTCCTGTCACACTGAAAGACATAAAGAAATTATGGCCTCTTCTCATTGGAACTGGGAAAGGGTGGGATTTGTAGAGGGCCGGGGAATCATTTCTTCCGGTAAAAAAAACGTGATTAACAATTTTTGTATTGGTTCCGGATCCAATGAACAAGCCTGTGCTGCCTGCCATATTGGGTTTGGAATGAACAGCAATTTATATGACTTTAACAATGCCAGGAATGTAGACTGTATGGTCTGTCATGACAACAGCGAAGAGTATTTTAAAGGATCTGCCATGGCTGGCTATCCCGACAGGACTGTTAATCTGACAAAAGTTGCTCAAAGTGTTGGCGCCCCTACCAAAAACAATTGCGGAGCCTGTCACTTTTTTAGTGGTGGCGGTAACAATGTAAAACATGGCGACCTTGAAGCAGCGTTGCTCTCCGCAAGTCGCGAAGTTGATGTACACATGGCCTCCAATGGAATGGATCTGGAATGTGTGGCATGCCATACAGCAGAAAACCACCAGATTCTTGGAAAACTTTATTCGGTATCAACGGAGAATACCAACAGGGCAACCTGTGAACAATGTCATACAAACACCCCGCACCTGAGTAATGTGTTGAACAGGCATGGTTCTAAAATTGCATGCCAAACCTGCCACATTCCCGAATATGCAAAAGTAAATTCAACTAAAATGGTTTGGAACTGGTCTGATGCAGGGAAGCTGAAAAATGGAATGCCCTATAGTATAACGGATTCATTAGGAAACGATATCTATTTATCAACAAAAGGTTCTTTTGTTTGGGAGCGAAATGTTAAGCCTGATTATATGTGGTTTAACGGAACTGCAGACCTCTACTTACTTGGCGATAGCATTACGTCCAATCCTGTATACATCAACAGGCTGTTTGGGTCATATTCAGACAAGGAGTCCAAAATTATACCGGTTAAGATAAATACAGGAGATCAAATATATGATACGGTATACAATCGTTTCATTCAACCAAAACTTTATGGTCAGGAAAAAGGAGACAGCGCTTATTGGGTTGATTTTGACTGGGCAAAAGCAGCTGAAGCCGGAATGAATGAAATCGGACTTCCTTATAGCGGGGAATATGGTTTTATTGAAACCCGTATGCATTGGCCGGTTAATCATATGGTTGCTCCCAAAGAAAATGCAGTTGGCTGCGCTGAATGTCACACACGTGAAAACGGCAGGCTGGCGGGACTGAATGATTTTTATATGCCGGGAAGAGATCGCAATGTGTTACTCAGTAAATTTGGAAGCTGGCTCTTTATCCTTTCTATACTCGGTGTGTTAGTCCATGGAGGATTGAGAACTGTCTCAAGTATTAAAAATAACAGGTATAAGAAAGAGGTGATTAACGAAGATATTCCTTAGTCAATCATAGAAAATTTAATTATACAGCAATGAAACAAGTTTATATCTATTCAGGGTTTGAACGCTTCTGGCACTGGGCACAGGCATTAATCATTATTTTTCTGGCTGTGACAGGTTTCGAGGTACACGGGTCTTTTAGCGTTTTTGGATTTGAGAAAGCAGCCTATTTCCATCGGATTGCTTCATGGATGCTTATTGGTTTGATTGCATTTGCCATATTCTGGCACCTGACAACCGGAGAATGGAGGCAATATATTCCCGACCTGAAGAATCTCGGGGCACAGGTCAGGTATTATATTTCGGGTATTTTCAAGGGCGAGGCTCATCCTACAAAAAAAACCCGGCTAAGTAAGCTAAACCCTCTTCAAAGGATTGTTTATTTGAGCTTTAAAGTCGTCCTGATCCCTATTACAATTATTTCAGGGATTTTTTATATGTTTTATAAAACCTTTGATGTCAACAACATGGTAATCGTTAGAGAAATTCCTCTGGGTACTATTGCCTTCTGGCATACCCTGGGCGGTTTCCTGCTAATGACTTTTTTAGTAGTGCATGTTTACATGACAACAACCGGTCATACTCCAACTTCCAACATCAAGGCCATGCTAACCGGTTATGAAGAGCTGGAAGAAGATGAAGAATCAGAAAAAAAAATAAAATAGCGATTATGAAACCTAAACCCTTTATGAACCCATACATGGCAGGCGTATTGCTTGGCCTGGTCTTGCTGGGAACAATTTATGTTACCGGCCGGGGCCTTGGTGCCAGTGGGGCAGTTAAAAGCATTATGCTCACAGGTGTTGCTGAAATTGCACCTGAGCATTCGGAAAACACTCCTTTTATTAAAAACTATGTAGAAGAAAATCCGGGTGGTCCATTGCAAGACTGGCTTGTTTTTGAAATTTTTGGTGTGATCATTGGCGCCTTTCTCTCCGGAGTTTTATCCAACAGAATAGGATTAAAACTTGAAAGAGGCCCTAAGATTACCAATTCAACCAGAATAATTGCTGCGGTTATTGGCGGTGCTTTATTCGGATTTGGCTCACAACTGGGACGTGGATGCACAAGTGGATCTGCCTTAAGTGGCATGGCAGTTATGTCATTCGGCGGCATCATTACCATGCTGGCTATTTTCGGCTCAGGATACGCTATGGCATATTTTTTCAAAAAACTTTGGTTAAAATAAATGAATATGGGACCCTTAGTACCACATTATATCGGATATGAATTCAACCTTATCATAGCGTTGATTGTTGGAATAGGATTTGGATTCGTACTGGAACAGGCTGGGTTTTCTTCCACGAAAAAACTGGTAGGCTTGTTCTATGGTTATGACTTTACCGTGCTTAAAGTGTTTTTTACAGCAGGAATAACCGCCATGATAGGTGTAATGCTGTTTGGGCATATTGGAATTCTCGACCTTAGCCTCATATACATTAACCCCACTTTTTTATATTCTGCACTGGTTGGTGGTGCCATTATGGGCCTGGGATTTATCATTGGGGGATTCTGTCCCGGGACAAGCATGGTTGCTGCAGCTATTGGTAAAATCGACGGGATAGCCTTTGTTTTTGGGTCTTTTCTGGGGGTGTTTGCTTTTGCAGAAGGATATCCTTTGTTTGAAGACCTATACCTTGCTGAAGCCCGTGGACCGGTATTGATATTTGAACAATTAGGCATTTCAAAGATGGTATATGCTGTCGCTATTACTGCTGTCGCTTTTATTGCATTCTATGTCACAGGAATCATTGAGGATCGAGTAAATAAAAATCAGCCGCTTTTGCCAAAAAGAATTGTTACCCGTTATGCCATTTCAGTTGGGTCTGCCTTCCTTGTGATTCTCATGATGGCGTTCACACCGGACAGGAACCAGGTTATCCAGAATAGAATTGCAAGGGCTGAACAACAGAAAAAATGTGTCTTTTATGAAATATCTGCTGACAAGCTTGCCTTTGAAATATCCAATAATCATTACAAAATCAATGTTATAGATGTTCGCAGTCCCGAGGAATTTGAGAAATATCATGTTCCGCTTGCCATAAATATCCCCCTTGATGAAATTATGGACCGCAAGTGGGAGCGTATTTTTAAGCAAGAAATCAAGACGAACTATTTCTATGCCGACAGTGATACAATTGTAAAAAAAGCCTGCTTGCTTGCCAGGCACGTTGGTAATTCGGAAAATTTCATTTTACACGAATCAGCTTCAGAGTTTAAAGCGATGTATGAAGACCCTCAAAATCCGGGACCTGATGCTAGCAAAGAAGAGTTCAATACCTATCACTTCAGAAAAAAAGCTGCATATGATATGGACAACCTTGTTGAGTCATTGAAAAATATAAATCAACCCGTAATTCAAAAGCCCGTCATAATCATGGGAGGATGTTAATAAAACTTATCCAAATAGCTATCGGGACTGGACTCAACCTTCCACTTACTGTTTAAAAAAAGAAGCAAAGCTGCAGATTATATTCTATTCTTATTATTTTTGAAATCAATTAGAAAAATGTGTGGACAGTACAAAAAATGAAAAGAATGAAGAGACGTAAGGCAATGAAAATAGCTGCCGGAGCAATTGTCGGAGGCGGAGCAGGCATTTTCACACTTTCCAGTGCTTTCAAGCCTGAATACCAGGTTGGGGAAGAGCCAAAAAAATTGAAAGCAGAAAACGGGGAAAGCGGCTGGAAATATTATCCTTTGGATCCGGAATTAACTGCCAACCTGGCCTATGAGCAATATAGTAACGGAAGCTGTATGTATGCCACTTTCATCAGCGTAGTTTCCCAACTGGCGGATAGATTTGGTGAGCCCTATTCCTCCTTCCCTTTTCATATGATGAAATATGGTCATGGTGGCATTGCGGGCTATGGAACAACATGCGGTGCATTGAACGGAGCAGCAGCACTTATTGGAATATTTGTGGAGGAGAAGAAGACCAGGGATATTTTAATTGCTGACGTTTTTCAGTGGTACGAAAAATCCCGGCTTCCTGAATTCAGGCCTCAGGAGGCAAATTTTGATTTTACTCCTCCCGTATCTATTGCCGGGTCAACTCTTTGCCACGCTTCCACAACAAACTGGGGAAAAGACGCCGGATATAAAATAAACAGCGATCAGCGTAAAGAAAGATGCCGCCGTTTAACATCTGACGTAGCAGCAAAAGTTACTGATTCCCTTAATAATTTTTTTGATAACACTTATATGACATGTGCCCACAATGATGAAACCGTAAGTGAATGTATGACCTGCCATGGTAATGAAGGCAAGCTTGGAAATACAAGCGGGAAAATGAGCTGTAATTCATGCCATGAAGAATCGATTGGCCATAAAGTCTTTGCAGATATACATTACAAATTAATGAAATAAAACAGAGATTCTCTTTTCGATATAAAATACCATTATTCCATCAATCCCCTTCCGGATAATCTGGCTTTATGCTTATCAGTATGGGGTTTGGCCATGTTCTTTATATGGTATTCGAGGAAGAAAAATATCTATTTGGTGTTAAGTGGTATTTTATTGAGTGCAGGGACTCTAAGGCAGGAGGAAACGGGTCGGTAAATGTTTTGTTAATAAAAAAGCAGAAAAGAAAGAACTTATCCAAATAATATATTCCGAGATAGAAAAGCAAAAAGCCAAACTGGAGGATATTAAGCAATTCACCGCTCCCGTCGAACCCGATTGTGCCATAGGCCGGGTTTCGCGGATGGATGCCATCAACAATAAAAGTATTTTTGAAGCGAGTGAACGGAATATAAGAGCCCGCCTATCACAGCTTGAGCAATCGCTGAAAATGACAAATGATAAAGACTTTGGTTTATGCATAAAGTGCAGGAAATCTATTTCAATTGAGCGTTTAAGGTTGAAACCTGAGATCAGGGTTTGTGCGTCATGCTTGGGAAAATAGTTTAATTTCATTTTAACAACTATATTATCACTATTCATTTGGTCATTATGGGCAAATCAATTACATTCGTAACATCTTTTTGTAAATTCGTGATACCCATGAAAAAATTCTTTTATTCCATTGCACTGCTTTTTTTGCCTGTTATTCACATTTATTCACAGTCTATCCTTGAAGATACTCTCAATATTGACGAAGTAGTTGTGACAGCAACAAAGGTAGAGGTGGCCCGAAAGAATGTTCCTTTGACTGTATCGGTGGTACCACGGGAAACCCTCGATC
Organism: uncultured Bacteroidaceae bacterium; assembly: GCA_964426915.1. Taxonomy (GTDB): domain Bacteria; phylum Bacteroidota; class Bacteroidia; order Bacteroidales; genus CAYRTD01. Next base: position 11,728 of record CAYRTD010000079.1, read on the forward strand.
AAACGACCGAATCCGCTCTTTTACCCTTACTTTCGGAGGAGATACCCGGACTTTTTGTTACCGAAAGGGGTATTACCGGTTTCGGTGTGGCAGCGGGATCGGCCGGACAATTAAATATGCGGGGACTGGGAGGAAGTCCAACAACTCAGGTATTAATCCTGCTTGACGGGCATCCCCAGTTTATGGGAATCATGGGACATCATCTACCGGATGCCTATGTTAGCTCCGATGCAGAACGGGTGGAAGTTATTCGCGGACCTGCTTCCTTCCTATACGGATCAAATGCTTTCGGAGGGGTGATCAACATAATTACCAAAAAACAGAAAAAGGATGGAATTGAGGCCAATGGCCGTGTACAGTACGGGTCTTTCAATACACAAAAATACATGGGAAGTCTGGGTTTCAAAAAGGATAAATTTAGTGTTTTCGCTTCCTTTAATCACGACCGGACCGACGGGCACCGGGATACATCTGATTTTAAGATCACCAATGGTTATGTTAAGGCCACCTACAGGTTTAATGATCGGTTCAACCTATTTGTGGATTTCAACCTGGCAGATTATGAAACTGCCGACCCTGGTATGACCATGGCACCTGCCGGCGACCGTATGGATATTTTACGTGGAAAAACTTCTTTGTCGCTCGAAAACAAATCAGATATGATGGAAGGTGCAGTCAAGCTTTACCACAACTTCGGCGTTCATGACTTTCAAAACGGATGGTATTCGGATGATGTAATGACAGGGGTTATGGTTTACCAGGCGATGAAACTTCTTCCCGGGAATACCTTTACCCTGGGTTTTGATTATATGAATTACGGTGGAAAGGGGAGTCCCATTGTTACGGTAATAAGAAACGACGATGGTACCGTTATTATGCCTCCCTCCTTTGAACTTTCTCCGGTGAACGACACCTGGCTGGAAATGAACAATAGCGGTCTTTATGCCACTATACAGCAAAAAATAATGGAACAGCTGACCCTAAACGGTGGTCTCCGGTACGAACTTAACAGCACTTACGGAAACGAATGGATACCTCATATTGGAGCTTCCTGGAATCCAGGGTCTTTCACCAATTTAAAGGCTTCCGTCTCTAAGGGCTTTCGTCCTCCCTCCATTCGTGAGCTTTACTTTTTTCCCCCGGCCAACAGCAATCTGGTACCGGAACGAATGGTTAATTACGAGCTTGGCTGGACACAATACTGGGTGGAAGGAAGGATCAAGACAGAACTTACTACTTTCATGAGCAAGGGTGAAAACCTGATCGTGCTTGTCCCACCGGCAGCCCCTCCACCACCTATCTACCTTAACAGCGGGGAATTTAACAACAGAGGAATTGAATTCATGTTCAACTACCGGTCGCAGTCAGGGCTCAGGCTGAATACCAACTATACCTATATTAATATGAAAAATTCCCTTCCCGGTACACCCGGCCATAATCTTTTCGTTGCACCGGGTTATAAATATAAAAAATGGGATTTTCGTGTCAAACTGCAGGGTATTTTTGACCTGTATAACTTTACCGGTCAAAGCGTGGAGGTAATCGAGGAGAATTACCAGTTGCTGGGAGCCAGGATAGCTTACCAGGCCTCTCCTTATCTTAATGTATATTTTGCAGGAAACAACCTGCTCGATCAGTCCTACCAGATCAATTTGGGTTACCCCATGCCGGGCATTAATTTTATGGGCGGAGTGACCCTGAAGTTATCCGGCAGGTAAAACCGAGGAAGTATCCTGTCAGTTCACGGGTAAAAGCTTCAGAATAATCCCGGGTTTTTCAACCGCAACATAAACGAAACCGTCGGGACTCATGCGTACATTCCTGACACGTCCTATATTTTCCAGGAGTTTTTCCTGTTCGGTTACTTTATTGCTGGTTAGTTGAACCCGCTCCAGGTATTTAAAGCTAAGGGAACCGATTAAAATATCATTTTTCCAGCCCGGATAACGATCACTATTAACGAATGTCATTCCGCAGGGCGCTATAGAAGGAGTCCAGTAAATAACCGGTTGCTCCATACCTTCTTTTTCAGTAATGTCTGTAAATTTTGTACCGTTATAATTTATGCCATAGGAGATAACCGGCCATCCATAATTTTTCCCTGCTTCAATAAGATTCAGCTCATCTCCTCCCTTGGGTCCGTGCTCCGTTTCCCAGATCTCTCCCGTTTCGGGATGCATGGCTGTGCCCTGCGGATTCCGGTGACCATAAGAGTAAATAGAGGGCCTTGCGTTGGGAGTGTTCACAAAAGGATTATCTTCAGGTATAGAACCGTCATCATGAATTCTGTGCATTTTTCCGCAATCGTTTTCCAGGGTTTGCGGATTCACATCCCTGTTCCCGCGGTCGCCAATCCCAAACCAGAGGTAACCTTCCTTATCAAATTCCAGCTTGCATCCCCAGTGGTGACCTCTGTTGGAATCCGGTTCTCCATCAAATATCTTTTCCTGGTCCACCAGTAAATTTCCGCTGAGTCTGGCCCGCATAATGGAAGTACAACCCTTGTCAGGATCTTTTTCTGAAGGTTCGGAATATGAAAAGTATAGCCAGCCATTGTTTTTATAATCGGGATGAAGTTTAAGATCCATGAGTCCACCCTGGCCCTTTGCCAGAATCGGAGGCAGGCCGGATACCACCTGTAAACGTTCCCCATTAAACCTGTAAAGGATCCCATCCCTTTCTGAGAGCAGGATATCACCATCCGGAAGAAATTCCATCCCCCAGGGAACATTCAGGCCCGTAACCACGGTATCAATTATAAATTTCTGTCTTTTGGACTCAACTATCCGGTCCGGGGTAAGAGCTCCCTCTTTGCTCAGATTTTCTTTGGGAACGGCAGTCCGGATGTAGCCCGCCATAGCCGTGATCTCATTATCGCTGAAAGTGGCCTCAAAAGCCGGCATACCCATCTCTTCCCGCCCATATTTTATGCTATTAAAGGCTGCCTCATCGCTATCGCCGAACATCCATTCGGCTTTATTGAATTTTTCAAGGTTTTGCCCGTGACATCCGGCGCAGTAGTTCAGGTATTGTTCACGTACATCATCCGATAGATTATCACTGGATTCGGCAGCATTTGTCTTATCCGAAAAGGTAATTATCAGGGCGAAGGCAAAGCTCATTGCAACGAAAACCAGCAGCCTGTTTTTATTTATTTTTGAAATATTCATTGTTAAGATTTTTATTTATAACAGCCTAAATATCTGATTAAAAAATTGAAAATCATAATTTGTATTAAATTACGAATTTATTTTAACATATATTTTAAATAAATTATGCCGAAATCCCAAAACCCGGATTTGGAGGAATTCTGGCAAAAAAACGGGGGCATCTAATTGGGATATGTTTTCATCGATTTCTTTTTCAAATATTCCATGATAATAGCTGAACATACTTACAGTTAATGTTCAATAATGTAGGTATTCTGAACATAATGCTTGATTCTGACAAAAATTGAACATATATTTGCAATATGTCCATATTTTAAAATTATTTGAACATGAGCATAATCGAAAAGTACGATAGGAATAATCCACATAATGCACTTCCTCTTTTACCATTAGCTGATTATAAGCCAGATAATCAGGTTTTCGAGAAGTGGGGACTTGCCGGCAGGGCATTAGCGGAACTTAAAAGCAATATACATCGACTTCCCGATCCTGGCATACTTGTCAACACTATTTCGCTTCAGGAGGCAAAGAGTTCATCGGAAATTGAAAATATCTTTACTACAAACGATGAATTGTATCGGGCAATAGCCAATAAGGTAGAGGAGGAGAATGCAGAACCAGCGGTAAAAGAGGTCTTGCATTACCGGGAAGCGTTATGGGCCGGATATAAGGATCTGAAAAACAAAGATGCATTAGATATGAAATCGCTTATATCAATTTACCAGCAAGTAAAATCTACAAATGAAGGAATCAGATCGCCTCATTCGCAAGTTGTTATAAGGCGAGGAAACAGTGATGTTAAACCTGGAGAGGTAGTTTACACCCCTCCTCGCGGTGAAGGAATCATTGAACAGAAAATGGAGAACTTGCTCCGGTATCTCAATGAACAAATAGCCGAAGACGAAGACCCATTGATGAAGATGGCAATTGCGCATTATCAGTTTGAAGCAATTCATCCTTTTAATGACGGAAACGGACGAACAGGAAGGATTCTGAATCTGTTGTACCTTGTAAAATCGAATTTATTGAGTTTACCTGTTCTTTATCTGAGTAATTACATTATCAGAAAGAAAGATGATTACTATTATCTTCTTGCAGGGGTGACCCAAAGAGGAGACTGGAAACCATGGATTCTTTTTATGATGGATGCCATTGAGAAAACATCAATCAATACTAATCAAACTATTGATATGATTATAGACCAGATGGAAGCAAGCTTAGCGTATGGGAAAAAGGAATTGAAGTGGTATAACAAAGAAGTAAATGAAGCAATCTTTTCGCAACCTTACATAAAGCCTGCGATTATTGGTAATGTAACCGGACGAAAAAGCCGTACCACACTTACAGCCTATATGAAAGAACTAACCTGGAAAAAAATTCTTTCAGCAAAGCAAGTTGGGAAGGAAGTTTTTTACATTAACAAGGACCTGGTAAGAATTCTTGAGAACTAATCATAAGCCTTCGGCCTGGTAGGTATTGTCAAATAATAAAACATCGACATATTCCGACCTACCTATTATAATATTAGGTTCATCTGAATAGCCTCCTCCTCCATGTTTAGTGTTGGGGTGTGGTTACTCTTGCTTCGAAATATGGGTAAAGGAAACGGCTACAGGTATCTCTGTATTAACTTCGGCGACGAGCTTATCTTACCTCACCATCAGCAAACAACAAATGTCTGGATTTCAGTGCTCCTTTGGTTACACCTTGATAGTCATAAACATTAACGTAATACTGTGGCACGGTTCCGGACAGCGCAACCTTTTTTCCGGGCTCCATCCACTCCTTCAAATGAGCAATAGATTCAACACGTAGCCATCCATCATAAATCCCGCCTTTTACCAGTTTGTCATCAGGATAAGTGATCAACAAATCTGCAGCAACAACCTTTCCTGGCCACGCATGGTATTCAACACCGTAGCCGGGGGGTGCAGGACTCCATGCGGTGATTCTGTGATCTCCTTTGAAAAAGGCATTCGTTCCAGGTAATTTTTTCACAACATAGGCCCTGGGAAGTTCTGCCTTAAATGCATACTCGCCATACTCCACCCCAATAACTGTTTTGGCAGGCAACTGGTACATCATGAAATTTTTGCCGGCATTGGTCTTGATATTGGTAATTATATCAAAGTCAAAAGAGCCAACAGTGCTAAAGAATTCTGCTTTGGCATTTTCAAGTGCTGTGGCTTTTGCTGCGGCAGCTGCGGCAGCTTCGGCAGCCTCTTCTTTTTCCTTGCTATTACACGCACTTAGTGCGATCAGAGCAAGAGTTGTCAGGATTAAGAATAAGTGTTTCATAATTTGTCTATATAATATCCTAAAACTTTAAAATAAAATTATCGTTCTCGCAAGTTAAGTTTATTCATTCTGGTAAGTGTTACATAATTATGGATATATGTTGTATCATTCACACATTTATAATAAAAAACCCGTCGTTGCTAAAGCTTGTGCTTCCGCTGAAGCTTCGGCTGTACGCGGATAGCGTGTGGAGTATGGGCTTTGTCCACCGAAGCCCGTAAAACAGGGTTTATAAAAGTATTAATGGGGGGATATAAAAAGCCCGCCTTCGCTAAAGCTTCGGCGGGCGGAGGTGGGCCCAGCTGGGCTCGAACCAGCGACCCCCTGATTATGAGTCTCCTTTATTCGAAATGTTATCCGGTCCGAAAAATTCGGAATAAATAGGGTATTGTCAAGATAGTAGGGGTTTATGCTTTTACACGAATAGAAATAACAGTTCTTTTTATGTAAAATTTTACATTGTTTTAGATGAATTTACAGGAATACAGGCGTAAAAACTGGCACCAACACCCCAGTTATTAACCAACTAATTACATGAATTGTATTAAATTCATGTATTCTAGTACATGAATTCGGCCATTATTATATATATTAGCATAGTTTTATTAAAAAACCATGATAAACCGCAAGATTTTCCCCTATATAACTAATATTTTAAAGCCCGGATTTGCTGTTGGGCTTTTCGGTGCCAGAAGGACCGGAAAGACTGTCCTGATGAACCAGGTTGCAGAAATAGCAGCAGGTAAATCTCTTGTTATTTCCGGCGAAGATTTTGAAGTTCAGGAAATATTTTCCAGTCAAAAACTAAGCCTGTTGAAATCAACTACTTCTGCTTATACGAACCTATTCATAGATGAAGCGCAGAAAATCCCAAACATAGGGATCAATCTTAAGCTGATTATTGACAACATCCCTGGGATCAGCATATTTTTTACAGGGTCCTCTTCATTCGAACTCTACAATCAGATTGGGGAACCGTTAA
>CAYRTD010000080.1:0-17920 GCA_964426915.1 uncultured Bacteroidaceae bacterium
ACGAATACCGCTTAAAATTAACACAGAATGAGTAAATCGGACATTATGGACAGACACTAGTTAGTGTCCGTCAATAAAGTCGGGAGTCTGTTTCAGAATGTTCGAGATCAAGGCTTGCGCAGCCGGAAAAAGCGGAGTTTACTCGTGTAAATGAGTATTTTTCCGGCAAGCATAACGCAGATATCGGACATTATGGACAGACTCTAGTTAGAGTCTGATGTCATCGCTAATATCCTTCATAGCATCAACCGATATCCTTATAAAATCATCCAGAGATATTCCGATTTTTTCACATTCCAGAATGGTTTCCCTATTCACAGATGCGGCGAAAGCCTTTTCCTTCATTCGTTTTTTTATGGACTTATACTTTAAATTTTCTATCTTCTTCTCCGGATATACAAGAACCGTGGCATAAATCAAACCGGTTATTGTCTCCCCCGCAGCAAGGGCATGCTGAAAGAATGAATTCCGCTTTTTACCGGTAGCTTCTTCGTTATGCATGGAAATGGCATCAATAATTTCAGGATCAAGATCATATTTCTGAAGGATTTCCGCCGATATCAAACCATGGTTTTCCGGATTATCGGAAGTCAACTCCACATCTATATCATGGAGCAACCCGGCAAGACCGTATTTTTCAACATCCTTTCCGGTCTCTAAAGCGAGAGCACGCAATACAGCCTCGGAACATAGCGAGTGTATGATCATCTTTTCGGAGGAAACATGATCTTTCAATAATTTATAAGCTTTTTCACGATCCATAACTCTTCAGTTTTTGGCCGAAGATATAAATTTTTAGTAAAAAATACATTTAGAAGAGAAGGGAGCTGCTATAGAGAGTTAATAAACTACAGACCTTGATAACGGTAATAACAAAAGTCTTCCGGTTTGGAATCGGAGTTAATCTGACAACATCATAAGAAGAAAATTTTATTAGCTCCCAAAAATAAATTACTTTTGTGCGATCAAAAACTTTAGGAGATGACTATTAAAAAAGAAACAAAAATCGAAGATTTGGTAAATGCATTACCTTCCTCCGTTATGTATCTGAATGAAAAGGGAATAAAGTGCATTGCCTGTGGGGAACCTATTTGGGGAACCCTTGAAGAGGCTGCAAAGGAAAAAGGATTTGATAAAGAAGATATCAATGGTTTTGTAAGAGATCTTAACAAACTTAAAGACCAACTGGATAATTAATGCCTGTCAATAGAGTCGGGTGTCTGGATCATAACCGAATCCAGACTCTAATGAATTTTTTCCGGAATAAGGTAGTTCCTAACATAATCAGACACTCCTTCTGATAGCTCCATAAAATCCTTTTTATAACCGGCATTCCTTAGCTTGCTCATATCTGCTTCAGTAAAATACTGATACTTATCCTGGATATCTTCCGGAGTATCTATAAATTCTATTACCGGCTCTTTATCCATTGCTCTAAAAGTTTCAGTTACCAGTTCCAGAAAAGTCTGTGCTTTTCCAGTACCAAGATTGAAAATTCCGGACTGAGGCCTGTTTTCTATTAAAAAGGATATTACTGAAATAACATCTTTTACATATATAAAATCCCTCAATTGTCCTCCGTCCTTAAATCCGGGATGATGGGAACGAAAAAGCCTCATTTTTCCGGTCTCGCTTATCTGCCTGTATGCCTGATAAACAACCGAGGCCATTCTTCCCTTATGATACTCATTTGGCCCATATACATTGAAAAATTTAAGTCCTGCCCAGAAAAAAGGTTTTTTCTCCTGCAGCATTAGCCATTTATCAAATTCATTTTTCGATTTTCCATAAGGATTTAGCGGCTTCAAGGAAAAAACAAGGTTCTCATCATCCCGGTAACCAAAATTACCGTCACCATAAGTGGCAGCAGAAGATGCATAAATCAAGGGAAGGCCATATTCCACACAAATCTTCCATATTTCTTTTGAATAATTCAGATTAAGCCTGTCAAAAACGCTTTCATCAAATTCAGCTGTATCAGTCCGGGCCCCCAGATGTATTACGAACTGGACCAATCGGTGATTTTCTTTCAGCCATTCGTGAAAATCATCTCTTTCCACAAGATGGGAATACACTTTATCTTTGAAATTCCTGTGTTTTTCTTCCTTTAAAAAGTCATCAACCAGAACAAGGTCAAAATATCTTTCCTCATTAAGCTTTGCGATCATATTGCTGCCGATAAATCCGGCAGCTCCGGTAATAACAATCATAAAATTTTCTTGTTTTTACAAAGATACAGAATGTATGTGAATTTTTTGTAGGGAATGAGGGAATATGGGAATTGGGGATATTGGAAATTGGCGTGCAGTAAGGGATTCGGATACCGGGCATGATCATCGGGGGTGGAAGACCTGGAGGATCACCTTCTCCTATTTTAAAATCGAAGCTATTGATTTACCAACAGCAATCATTGCCTTTTGAATTTCCCGGTTATTTATGTCCCCTACCATATTTGAAATGCCTCTGATCTGAATAAAATTCACTCTTTCATGCGCGCAAACATAAAAAAAAGCAGCTCCCTCCATGCTTTCGATATCCGGACGGAATTTTGTTTTCAGGAAGGCTATGTTTCCATAACTTTGTGAAATCCGGTTTACTGTAACGGCCCTTACAGCAGGCAAAATCTCATCAATTCCCTTTATTTTACCGGGATGATCATATAGTTCCCCATTCTGAAAAGGAAAATCATCTTTCATGGTGAGTCCGAGATCGAAGAGTGTTTTCCCATCCTCTGCTCCCGTATCGGCAAAAACATCACTTTTTACCCTGACAGAGGAAGCTATATCAATCTTATCGGTAAAACTACTACCTATGCCGGCATTAATAACCAATTCAAAATTTCCGGCAGACAATTCCCTGGTAAGAAAATAGGACAGACCGCATATTCCGGGGTCTGACCGCAGAATCAAACATTTTTTGGAATTATGCAGAAACTCAGCTCTTCTCTCATCTAAACTTTTTACATCAGAAAATGTTTCCTGAATGTATTTGAATTCAATTTCGGAATTCGAGATAATGAGAATTTTATGATCCCTCTTGATATCCATAATTGAGAGGCCTCTTAAAAAATGTTATCTTTGCAAATAATTGTAAATCAAAAATAACATTTATATTTTGTTTAACACTTAAGAAATTAAGATAAAATAAGCAATAAAATGGTATTTGTTACAAGACGAGAAAGATTTAGTGCCGCTCACCGTTTAGCCAACGAAAAGTGGACTGATGAAAAAAATGAAGAAGTATTTGGCGCCTGCTCAAATCCCCTCTGGCATGGTCATAATTATATTATGTGGGTAACCGTTAAGGGAAAAATCAATCCTGAAACCGGGTATGTGCTCGATCTTAAAGAGTTGGGAATGATAATAAAAGAAAAAATCATCCGGAAGGTAGATCATAAAAACCTGAATTTAGAAGTAGACTTTCTACTGGACACAATTGTTTCAACAGAAAACCTTGTAGTAACATTCTGGGATCAACTGGAACAACCGGTAAAAGAGTTAGGAGCAGAACTACATTCTATCAGACTGGAAGAAACAGAGAATAATTACGTTGAATATTTTGGTAACTGATCTTATTAATGATGAAAATTGAATCGAGTGATCCGCGAAGCGGGATAGAAAACGGCTATGAACGCATTGAGCGATTTGATAATGAAACTACAGAGGAACTTGCAGAACATTACAGTAAAGTACTCGACCTTATAGGAGAAGATTCGGGCAGGGAAGGCCTGGAAAAGACTCCTGAACGTGTAGCCAAAGCTATGCAGTTTCTTACCAATGGATACAGCATAGATCCCGTCGAAATACTTAAATCTGCCATGTTCCGCGAGGAATACAAACAAATGGTTCTGGTTAAGGATATCGAGATCTATTCACTCTGCGAACACCATATGCTTCCATTTTTCGGAAAAGCACATATTGCCTATATTCCCGACGGATATATTACGGGGCTGAGTAAACTGGCAAGAGTAGCCGAAGCCTTTTCCAGAAGGTTACAGGTCCAGGAAAGATTAACAGTCCAAATCAGGGATTCCATTCAGAACACTCTCAAACCTATGGGTGTTGCTGTTGTAATTGAAGCAAAACATATGTGTATGATTATGAGGGGAGTTCAAAAGGAAAATTCTATCACAACCACCTCGGCCTTTACAGGAGAGTTTCTTAAAAATGCCAGGACAAGAGAGGAGTTTATTCATCTGATAGGAACAAAGCTCATGTAGCGTATATCAAATCTTATGGTTTTATTGGTTTATTCTTACAATTCAATAAATATTTCCCCTTAGAATAATACTTTTTTTAACTTATCTGACTAATTTTACAAAAAATTATTAATTTATGAATGCATATGTTTTTCCCGGACAGGGAGCCCAGTTTGTAGGAATGGGTAAAGATCTCTATGAGAGTAGCGATGAATTAAAAGCGAATTTCGAAAAGGCGAATGAGATCCTCGAATTCAGAATTACAGATCTGATGTTTGAAGGAACAGATGAAGACCTGAAACAAACAAGAGTTACTCAGCCCGCCATCTTCCTTCACTCCGTTATTCAGGCTATGAGTTTAGGCAATGAATTTAAGCCTGAAATGGTTGCAGGCCATTCTCTTGGCGAATTTTCAGCGCTTGTTGCAAACAGAACCCTGAGCTTTGATGACGGACTCAGACTAGTTTATAAAAGAGCTCTGGCTATGCAAAAGGCTTGTGATGCTGAACCATCTACTATGGCAGCTATCCTCGGACTTGAGGATGAGATAGTGGAAGAAATTTGCACTGGCATTGACGGTATTGTAGTGCCGGCAAATTATAACAGTCCGGGACAAATTGTGATTTCCGGTTCTGTAACAGCTATTGATAAAGCAATAGAGAAAAGTAAAGAAGCAGGAGCAAAAAGAGCTTTAAAGCTGCCCGTAAGCGGAGCTTTTCATTCTCCATTCATGGAACCTGCAAGAAAGGAACTTGCAGCAGCAATTGAAACAACCGCATTTCATAAACCAATATGTCCTGTTTACCAGAATGTAGATGCACTGCCGGCATCTGAACCGGAAATGATCAGAAAAAATCTTGTCGACCAGCTTACCTCTCCCGTCAGATGGACACAAACCGTTAAGAATATGATAAACGACGGTGCAACATCATTTACAGAACTGGGGCCGGGAAAGGTACTACAGGGGCTCATCAAAAAGATTGACAGAAACGCCACCGTGGGAGGACTCTGATCCGGATATGTCTTGGAAATACTGAGGCTGTCTGAAAATAAAAAGTCTCAAAACAGTCTCTTTTTTTTTATATGCACATGAATATGCCTGGTTAAAAAATAAAAAAATAAAACAGCCGGAATAAAAATAAAACCCATGAAAATTTTGAAATTTGGAGGTTCTTCCGTTGCCGAACCAGGAATCATAAAAAAGGTAATTCAGATAGTTAAAGAGTCCGGAAAAGATACCATTGTGGTTGTATCTGCTTTAAAAGGCATAACCGATCAGATAGTAAGAATAAGTGAGGCGGCAAGTGAAGGAAATGACCTTTATGAAAAAGAAATTCCTGAGATACGAAAAAGGCATCTTGATGTTGTTGATGAGCTTATTACCAAAGAAAATAAAGAGGCAGTAAAAAAGTATATAAATCAATTGGTTGATGAGATGAATGATCTGCTATATGGGGTATTCCTTGTTGGCGATCTCGCTCCCAAAACCAGGGATCATCTTCTAAGTTTCGGTGAGAGGCTCTCATCCTATATAATTTCAAATGCTTTTGAAAATTCCAGGTGTATTGATATGCGTCATTTTATACGGACCGACAGCAGTCATGGAAATGCCATTGTCAATTTCAAAAAGACCAATTTATTTATTTCTGAGGAATTAAGGAATTTCAAGGGGATTGCCGTATGCCCGGGCTTTATAGCAACCAATGAACACGGACAGGTTACTACATTAGGCAGGGGTGGCTCCGATTATACAGCCGCCATACTAGCGGCAGCCGTTGATGCAGAAGAACTTGAGATCTGGACTGATGTTGATGGTTTCATGACAGCCGATCCTAAAAAGGTCAGCAAAGCCTATGTTATTGAGAGTCTTAGCTATTCAGAAGCACTGGAACTTTCACATTTCGGTGCAAAAGTACTCTACACCCCTACCCTTCACCCTGCATACAAAAAGAATATTCCGATAAGGATAAAAAATACATTCAGACCTGAGCTCCCGGGAACTATTATAAGCAAGGAAGGGGGTAACAATTCCAACAGTCCGATCAAAGGTATTTCCTCCATCGATCAGATTGACCTGATAACCCTGCAGGGCAGTGGATTACCAGGTGTAACCGGTACTTCAATGCGCTTATTCACGGCACTTGCCCGTGAAAAGATCAATGTGATACTTATTACCCAGGCTTCATCAGAGTATTCAATAAGTTTTGCAGTATCACCAGAAGATTCCGATAAAGCCATAAGGTCCATTCGGGAAGAATTTCACATGGAAACGGATATTAAAAAAATCGTTGATGTGGAGATTGAGAAAGAGCTTTCGGTAATTGCCATTGTTGGGGAAAAAATGAGGAATACCCCGGGTATATCCGCTAACCTTTTTAAATCGCTGGGGAGAAGCGGCATATCGGTAATAGCAACCGCACAGGGGTCTTCAGAAAGGAATATCTCTGTGGTGATAAAGCAAAATCAGCTCAAAAAAGCATTGAATGTCATCCATGAAGGATTCTTTCTTTCCCATTTTAAAGACCTTCATCTGTACATTGCCGGAACCGGTAATGTTGCAGGAAATCTGCTTGAGCAAATCCAGGTTCAGAAAGAGAATCTTCTACGGGAGCATTCACTGAATTTAAAAGTAGTTGGGATCATCAATTCCCGGAAGATGGTCATCAATGAAAACGGAATTGATCTTTCCGGTTATGAGGAACTCCTTGCCCAGGGAGAAGATGCAGATCTCCATGCCCTAAAAACCAGGATCCGCGAATTGAATCTCAGAAATCCGGTTTTTGTAGATTGTACCGCAAGTAGACCTGTTTCAAATATTTACGAATCACTTTTCAAGCAGTACGTATCGGTTGTTACGGCAAATAAGATTGCTGCTTCATCGGAATATGAAAAATACAAGTCACTTAAGAATACAGCAAAAGACAAGGGAGTCAGATTCATTTTCGAAACAAATGTCGGTGCAGGTCTGCCAATAATTAATACAATAAATGACCTTATAAGATCGGGCGACAAAATTCACAGACTTGAAGCAGTACTCTCAGGCACCCTGAACTTTATTTTCAATACACTTTCGGAAAAGACCCCTTTAAGTGAAGCAATAGAACTGGCCAGGGAAAAAGGTTTTTCAGAACCCGACCCCAGGATCGATCTTAGTGGTAAAGATGTATTGCGCAAACTACTAATCCTGTCACGCGAATCGGGATATCCCCTTGAAGAAAAAGACGTGGAGGTTAAAACCTTTTTGCCCGACTCATTATTTAAAGAAGATATAAATGACTTCTGGCAATCTGTTAAATCAATGGACAAAGAGTTTGAAGAAAAGAGAAAGCAACTTGAACAGGCAGAGAAAAGATGGCGGTTTGTGGCTATCTTTGAAGGAGGTAAGGGACGGATAGAATTATTGGAAGTAGGGAAAGAACACCCTGCATATGAGCTGGCAGCAAGTAATAATATTATCCTCATTACAACAGAACGCTATAAGGAAGATCCTATGGTTATAAGAGGATACGGAGCAGGAGCTGCCGTGACCGCAGCCGGTGTTTTTGCCGATATCATAAGGATTGCGAACGTATAAAATTTTCCCGAATGATCAGACTTGTGATTTTTGATATGGATGGCCTGCTGATAGATACAGAACCCTTCTGGCAGGAAACCGAAAGAAAAGTATTTGCCGGTTATGGTCTGGATATTTCAGAGGAAATGCAGCATGCCACCTTCGGGTTAAGAACCGACGAGCAGATCCGGCACTGGTATGATTATCAGCCATGGGACAATCCGGACTTCAAAGAAGTTGAGCAGAAATACAATGATACCATCAAGGTATTTTTTCAGAATAAAGCCAGGCTCATGGAAGGCGCTGAAGAAATCCTTGATTTCTTCAGCAAAACGGATCTCAAAATGGCACTGGCCTCTTCTTCAAGCATGGATCTGATAAACACCTTTGTTGATCGCTTCGGGTTAAGGGATAAATTTTCCCTGCTGTACTCAGCAGAAAGCGAAAAATACGGAAAGCCGCATCCGGCAGTTTATATTTCAACAGCCGAAAAGTTTGGTTTTCATCCTTCACGCTGTCTGGCTTTTGAAGATTCACTCAATGGTGTCATCGCTGCCAAGGCAGCCCGGATGAAAGTAGTAGCCGTTCCCGATAAAAAACATTTTCATATGGACGGATATGGGATTGCTGACATGAAACTGCCCTCCCTGAAAGAATTTGACCGGAATAAATATTTACAAATAACCTCTCAAAAATAGATTAATGAAGGAAATCCGAGTTTTTGCCCCTGCAACTGTTTCCAATGTCGGTCCCGGTTTCGACCTCATGGGCTTTGCCCTCAGTGAACCCGGGGATATTTTACATATACGTAAAAATGGAAAACAATCTATTAAGATTATCAATAATACTGATTACGAACTCCCGGAAGATCCTGAGAAAAATGTTGCCAGTGTGGCAATAAAAGCCATGCTTGATGACCTGAATATTTTAGATGGATTTGATATTATTTTCGAACAAAAGATCAAGCCGGGATCAGGAATAGGATCCAGTGCAGCCAGCTCTGCGGCAGGAGTTTTCGGAGTTAATGAACTCATCGGAAGAGCTCTGAACAAAAAAAAGCTTATAGAATATGCCCTCAAAGGAGAATACATTGCAAGTAACAGTATACATGCCGATAATATTGCTCCGGCAGTACTTGGAGGAATTGTACTTATAAGATCCTACAATCCGCTTGACCTGATCAGCCTTGAAGCGCCCGACGAACTCTGGTGCACCGTTGCCCATCCCGATATTATGATCAGAACCTTAGAAAGCAGAAAGCTGATTCCCGCTAGTATTCCTTTACCGGATGTTTTAGCACAATGTGGAAATATTGCTGCACTCATCGCGGGAATTACAACTTCTGATTATGATCTTATCTTTCGCTCGCTGGAGGACCGTATCGCAGAACCGGTAAGAAAAAAAAGCATCCCAGGATACGAATCTCTTAAAGAATTACTTAAAAAGGAAGGAATAAATGGAATGAATATATCGGGTTCCGGACCTTCCCTTTTCGCACTTACAAATTCCGGTAATGCTGCAGACAAGGCTGCCGATATCATGGGAGCTGCCTTTATCGAAAGAGGAATTACCTGTGATACTTATAGTTCAAAGATCTCCGGGACCGGTGCCCGGAAAATTGATTTCTGATATGCAATATTACAGCACAAATAACAAAAAACTGAGAGTCAATCTCCGGGAAGCGGTCTTTAAAGGACTGGCTCGTGACGGAGGTTTGTATATGCCCGAACGTATCCCGGTAATGTCCGGAGATTTTTTTAGAAATTTATCCTCCATGAGCTTTCCCGGACTTTCCTATGAAATTAGTAAGACACTCTTTGGGGAAGATATTGAGGAGGATGAACTTGAGAATCTGGTATTTGATGCACTTAATTTTGAGACTCCACTGGCAAAGGTTCAGGATAATATTTCCACCCTTGAGCTTTTTCACGGGCCAACCCTGGCATTCAAGGATGTTGGCGCCCGTTTCATGGCCAGGATGCTTTCCCTTCTGGTAAAAGAGCATGAAGGAAATATTCATGTTCTGGTGGCAACCTCCGGGGACACGGGAAGTGCAGTAGCAAATGGTTTTCTGGGCGTGGAGGGCATTAAAGTTCATGTACTTTACCCCAAAAACAAAGTGAGCAGGATCCAGGAAATTCAATTCACCACCCTGGGAGATAATATCTCAGCTCTTGAAATTGACGGAACCTTCGACGATTGCCAGCGGATGGTGAAAGAAGCCTTTAACAACCCGGAGCTTAAAGATAAGCTAACCCTCACCTCTGCCAATTCCATTAATCTGGCAAGATTGCTTCCCCAGTCCTTTTATTATTTTAACGCCTTTCGTCAGCTCGAAAACCACAACAATATTGTTTTTTGTGTACCAAGCGGAAATTTCGGGAATCTTACAGCCGGCCTGATAGCCTCAAAAATGGGACTTCCGGTTGATCATTTTATCACGGCAACCAATGTTAACGATATTGTTCCCCAATATCTCACTTCCGGCAAGCTGAAAACCCGTCCTTCGATATCCACTCTTGCGAATGCAATGGATGTAGGGGACCCTTCCAATTTCGCACGGATGCTCGATCTTTTTGATCATTCCCACTCCGCAATGCAGCAATCGATCTCCGGATTTTCCTATTCAGATACTGAAATACAACAGGGTATCAGAAGCTGTCTTGAAGAAACAGGATATCTACTGGATCCCCATGGATCGACAGGCTACCTGGCAGCAAAGGATTATCTCTCCGGACATACGGATGCTCATGTTATATTTCTGGAAACAGCACATCCTGCAAAATTCAGGGAAACGGTGGAAGCAACAACCGGGATCGAAGTTGAAGTCCCCGGACGCTTAAAAAAATTCTTCAACCGGGAGAAGAGATCGGTGCCGATGAAAAATGAATTTGCAGATCTCAGGGATTATCTTCTGGATAACAAATAGTTATCATTATTACAGGTCTCATATTTCCAAATCCCGGGAATTGTAATCGGTATTATTTGCTCCATAAGGTTTATTCTTGCTTTCCTAAAATTAGAGCATACAAGGTAGAAAAAGATCGATTGGGATAAGATCATCTGCTGCCTCATCAAAGAAAAATGCTCCGCAACTTACTATACTTACAGGTGGTGAAGCAGTCGACTCATAAGGAAATTCATGGGCTTCAATATAAGTCCATGGTTTATTGTTCCAACGGTATTGAAGGCTGTATTGACGGCGATAAAAAGTCGTGTCACTCTCTACCTCGAAGCGGATGCGAAATGGAGAATCAACTGTTTGAGAGGATGCTTTGTTGAGGGCCTTAGCCCATCCAAGATCTCTATCAAGACCTATATCAAAATCAGATCGCACACGAAAAGCTGTAACACGATCCGTGGAATAAACAGGGTTGGCTGCAGTTCCTGCAAATAAGGTTTGCTTACCTGGTCAATATAATCAATACTTTTAATTGTCCCTGACCCATTTTCATTGCTGGAACCCAACTCCAGAATCCAGGGTTCGAAAATCTGGCTGACATATAGTTTTCCTGATAATATGAGAGCCGCTGAAGCTGCTGAGATTTCATTTCCCTGATCGGAAAACAGGGCTTTTTTTTCTCCGGTATTCAAATTAACGGACCAGACCAGGCTGGGAGATTTTTTTTCGGAGTTGTTTACATGTTGAATGAACTTAAAGGGTTTAAAATGGGAAGTTACCAGTAAAGTCTCATTATGAAAACGGATATTGTCAGGCCCTTTTATTTTCGCCAGCACTTTTTTATTCTGCAAATTTCCTTCCTTAAAATCAAATACGTAAAGCTTATTCTCCAGGGCGGCTGAAGCATATACTTTGCTATTCTTGTATGACAGCCCTGCTACCATCCCAAGTTTATCAGCAAGAACAGACCAGTTCCCTTTTCCATCAAAATACACGATATTGGACCTTTTAAGTCGTAAAATTTTATCAATCATAGAATTTCTCCTCTCCGCATCGTTACAAACCAGGAAGGATCCGTCCTTAAATGCATGAAGGGCATTAGGAGAAACCAGCAGGGGATGATTAAAAACCTCTTTTAAGATAAGTTTGTCATTATCTATAAGGTATTTAAGTACAGGATGATGGCCATTTGCATCGTCGTGACTGATAACATATAAAAAAGTCTTTTTCCCATTTCCGGAGATACTGATTCCATGAGGTCTGAAAACAAGGCTGTCCGGTTCATTCAGGCGAATCATTTTATGGGTGCCGGAATCTCCGGGATAATACCTTTCAATTTCACCGTAATCAGGATAGTTTTCTCTGCGGGATGAGCAGGAAATGAGAATAGAAGGTGAAGTAGAGTTTGAGTATGAGGTTGAGGTTGAGGTTGAGGTTGAGGATACGAATTGTGCTGAACTATCAATGACCATGTCTTCGGGACCGAAACCTGTTCTGATTACTTTGGATCTTTCAACTGAAGTTTGAGGTAGTCCGGCACAAGAGGAAATCAGGAAGGAAATCAGGAGGTACAGGATTGGGTTTTGATGTTTCATGGGATAAATGTTTAGTTGCCAAAAAAGATCTATTTTAGTAATAAAAATATGCGTTTTTGGTTAGTGCATGAAATCTTTTTTACCAGAATTAATAAAAAAAACAGAAAATATTTACTGAATTTTTATTAAGAGAAGAAAGCCATTAGAGAAGTACTTTCATCCTGAATATTTCATTAGCCGGGAATTCCCTTAAAAATATGCAAATGTTTGTAAAAAAGACGGTAGCATTTTTATGCATTGTCCAGCATTCGATGTCTTTTTATCGATTACACAGGCGAAATAACCGTCACAGATAATTGCAATATGGATCTGGACATAACTCAGATTCCCCCATCTGGAACTGTCCTTTCAGGTGGAGACAATATGGTTACTATAACCCTAACCGACAAAGCTGGTAATTTTTCTGAAGTAAGCTTTCCGGTAAATGTGATTGATAATCCGGATCCTGTATTATCTTGTATTGTCAATCATACGGTAGACGTTGGGGATTCTGATTATTACCCTGTTAAGGGAACAGAGTTTGACCCGGTACAATTTTCCGATAATATTGTACTTTTAAATTTTCTCAGAACAATCTAGAAATACTGATATAACAGGGAAAGCGATCATCGTAAAAACCATGATGAAACAAACCGAAACAATCGATTTGTCGGGGTTCAAAAATGGGGTTTACATCCTTCGCATTCAGACTAATAATGAATTGTTGATTAGAGTCTGTCAATAGATTCGGGTGCCTGGATCATAACCGAATCCGCCATATGGCGGTGACCTCAGTGAAGCGGGGGTGGGCAGGTATAACCTGCTCTTTGTTATATAAGCATCAGCGTAATGGATATTTAATCTAATTCTGCTTAAAATGTCTTAATTCAATTCTAATCAATCCATCAGATAGTCTTTCTAATATGAGATAAATTTTTCCACACATTTGCTCAAAATATACAGGTTCTCCTGCTATATAATCAGGAATCAAACATTCCATTTTATTGGATATTTCCTCCTTGTTCATTATATCAATAATCCGATACTGTGTTTCTATCCTTCCCTGGGTTTCGAGGGGCATGGATATTAAAATTGCCCAGCGATTATCATTGGTTATGTCAGCAATTTGCAGAATTGATTCTTGTTCATTATAAACAGCGACTGCCTTTTGTTTTTCAGTATCAACCAGTAATGTATTTTCATCTTCATTTACATATACATTACCAATACTAGGGTCAATTGCTTTACTACCGGCTGCAGAAATATAGCAGTCGCTAAAAAATACTTCGGATATGCAAATGTCGTCATAAGCGGTTCCCGGGTAAACGCTGAGGATCTTAATCTTAACAAGTATAAGCGTATCAAACAGGGGGAAATCAAAGTGCGTTTTATACCCGGTCAAAACTTCCTGGTGACAGGATTTAAAATCCTCGTAAATATTATGGAGATTTATACTTTGTATACCAAAAGTGTCTTTCAAAATAACTGTTTCATGTTGTGGTGATTGAAAAGCTTTGCATAACAGGCCGTATTCCGACACGTATCCATCGGGTACGAGAGCTGTATGCAAAGAAATCTGTATTTCTCTGGGGCGGGAATTTTTGAAATACAGGGATTCACTTTTCCCATAACCTGAAAAAACATTGAGGGTAATGTTCTTTGGTGCCATTTTTGGCAAAGCAACAAAAATAGATGGATAGGCGCTATCATTTATCATGTGGCTTACCCAGCAGGTGGAAAAACCGGCATCAAAAAGTTGACTCGGAGGATACCGGAAATCAGGTATGTACTCAGTGCCAAAAACCGTATACTCCATGGTATCAACCAAGTGTATCTCAGTCCATTTGTCTGTGATTTGCCCATGAATGTCCGGCCATAACAAGAGCAATAACAGGGTAAAACTATAATAGCGCTTGTATTTGCTCGTAAGTTTCTCTCGAATATAATTGATAGGTTGTATTTTCATACCCCTCCAGACTGTTTAAGTGATTGTCCATCTTTAATAATAACTCCTTGATCTCTTCCTTGCTGAGCTTTGCTATAATTTGTTCAACAACAGCTTTTCTGGAAATTTTCGAATCATTTTTCAGGTAAATGGTTTCATTGATATAGGCTATTTCTGACTTAGGAAAGATATCCATAATGGATAATCCTATATCTTCCAGTGGGATTTCCCTGACAAAATTGTATGCCTCGGTGAGTGAAATGGGATTATATTTACTACCACAGGAATTAAATTTTTCTGAATCAATTTGCCAAACTTCATTTTGATAAAAAGTCCACAAAAAGGGTTTGCTGTATGTACTTCTAAGGGCTTCAATATATGCTGAGTCTGATCCAGTACGGGCAAATTTGAGATGATATTTCCAACTATTAGCAGGCATAATGCTAAAGAAGAGTAATGAATCGATAAAAGATATTTCCGTTTTTGGAGATGCCGGAATATTACCTTTTGTGAGGTTTAAATCATCCAGGTGTAATACATTTAATCTTTTTTTGTTTGTAATGCTAAAAACATACAAGTCCGTTTTATGGTATATAACTTTTGATCGTCCACCATCAGGAAATCTCGCTATGCCTTTAGGTTTAAAGAAAGCCTGTTTTGTTGCCAGAAATGCCACTAAAGATGAATCCTTATTACAATATGCATCCGGATATATCTTGTAATCAAGACTAACATAGCCCGAGTGGCATGCCATCATAAAAATGCAAAGAAGGAAAGCAGGCAAAAGCCTGCCACCTTTTATACTAAGCCGTTTCATACTAACTATTCCATACCTTTTTTCATGGCTAAAGAAATTAGTTTTTCTTTTGCTTCCTGATATTCCTGATAATCTTTATTTTCGGGGTTATCTTTTTGAAATTCTTCAATTTCTTTCCAATTTGAACGGAAGAAATTATTCATTATCAAAGGATCTTCTATACCGTATTTTTTATAAATGGCATCCTCATCCTTTTGGTATTGTTCATAAACGTCTTTTACCTCTTCATAGCTTTTGTCTTTAAACTTATCCCAATACTTCTCCATTAGCAAGGCTTTTTCCTCGTTACTCACCTTGCAATAGAGATCAACAGTCATTTCAGCTTTTTCGGGTTTGGCTTTAAGCTTTTCCTCTTTTTGTTCGATTGATTCCGTTTTTGATTGATTCTGGCTGCATGAAACGGTTGCAATCATTAATGCAACAGTTCCAACAAGTAGCAATAAATTCTTCATGTTTATAAATTTTTAGCTACAAGGGAAAGATGCCCCACAAGTTTATAACAGTTTGAGTAAGTATGCAATACTGTTGTTTATTACATCGTCCCTTGTGTTTATAATTAAGTAAGTATGCGGGTTTCCATTATCCCTATTTTATCAGTTTCTTTGATTTTATAGTCGATGGATCGTTAACAGCATTAATTGTTGCGGCATCACCATAAATATAATAAATTTCGTTAGCTATTGTGGTTACCGCAACAGGAGCAACCCCATCAGTGAAGTCACCTGAAATGGTTTTCCATTCCGTTCCGTCATATACGTTCAGGTGTGGAAACGAAATCAGGGAAGTTTGCGATTCATCTTCGAATTCGTATTTCATGCTGGCAACAATGAGGTTTCCCTCCGAATCTATAGTAAGGTCTAAAGCTCCGAAAGTAAACCAGGCTTCATGTTCATCAGGAATTAAATTTGTTACAGCAGTTGAGTTATCTACCCGGTAAACGCCGCCATCGAAATCAGAAGAGGCAGAGCCGGAGCTAAAGTAGAGTTCAGAACCGGTTTTTGCTATTTTAATATTGGATAACCATTCCTGCTCCCATGTAAGGTCCGTTACCCAACTGTTTCCTTCAAGATGTTTAATGTATAAAACATCATCAATCCTGTAATGCAGGAAGAGTGTTCCGTTGATGTTTTTCAATTTAGGTACGGAAATTGAACCAGTTGCAATAATTCCGCTACCATCACCACCTATGGCATCCCAGGTACTGCCATTATATTTCAGAACCTGTAAATCATACTGAGGATGCTGTTTAATAGCCAGATAAAGTTCATTATTTAAAACTTCGATACTGATTGCCGATGGACTGTCCTCCTGTCCCAGGTTATCAGGGGTCAGATTTTCGGACCAGGATGAGCCGTCCCAATAGAAAACACTCAACGAATCCCGGATTCCGGCCAAATAAGATCCGGTATTGGAGATGGCAAAATTTATCTCGCCAAATTCAACATCGGGGACAGTACTCCATACATTTTGCCAGGATGAACCGTTCAACCTATAAAGAGCGGGTTTGCCATACAGGGAAGCATCCGTAATTGCTCCCAGGTATAGTGTATTGTCAACTATCTTTTCTTCAATATCTCCGACATTACCTGATGATGCAGTTACTACCTGTCCCAGGTTGGTTGTGGTATATTCCACTTCCGGATTATCTCCATTCCCGTTACCGTTTCCGCTACCATTGCTTTCAGCAGAATTGCCTTCGAGAACATATTCGTTATAGTCCCTGTAGTTACCATTAGAATCCTTAAAAACATACATGTATCGGGTAATGATTTTATAGGTAAAGTTTTTTGAAGGGTCAAGCCATACATCTTCATACGACCATTCATATTGGGGTTTTCCACTGTTAAATGGACTATAAATAGATTTAATCATCTGGTAATCTAAAATGTTACCATCTTCTGTTCTGTAAATGTCATAATAAATATCCTGTAAATTCCTTATCTCCGACAAATCATTGGGGTCTCTCCAATTAATTGTAATATCGACCTTATCGTCATAACTTTCACGGTTAATCGAGGTAATTTCTGCCCCTATCCCTTTAAAGGCATAACCGGTAATTTCCTGAGAGTAATCGCTATATTCGTCTCCTTTTCCTTCGGCATAAATTCTCATTTTGTAGCGGTATTCTTTCCCGGGTATTAAGCTATTATTGGGCAGTAACCATCCATTGTCATCCCACTGTGTGGACCATGTCCAGGATATCTCTTCCCAGTTGGCATTGTCTTCATTAAATCGGTATACAATTGCCTCCCCGTTAATGTCGCCATAGGCAATATGAACAACACCAATATAAGTGCCTTTCGATGCGGTAATGTCGGTTGGAACTACAATATTCTCTTTTTTGCACGATATTAATGTTATCGTGGCTATTAAAATTATCCAAGTTGTTAATTTCATGCTGTATCACTCTTTTACAAAAACATTTGTTTCAGAACCTATTAGAAGTTAGCTTTCTTATTGCTCTTATTATCAATTTTGCAACGCAAATATCTAATACATTTTATTTTTATACTTTCAAGTTTTTCATTAAGTTTCATTTATCCATAGTTTTTTCAAAGCAGCACTAAAAGTTGACTCTTAACTTTTCGAATAATGAATTCAATTAACTGGTAATACATATTCATAATTTAGAAAAAAAGTGAAGAATTAAATCGTCACATCATGCAATGCAATATTTCGTATATTTTTTTCAGCAATAAAAGCTAATGGTTTTATAAACTCATTGTAGTTAAATGGTACATAAATTTTTTGCGTTTATTATTCTTTTCATATATGCAAACCTAATAAAGATTTCATTAACCACCTCCCATAGAGCTATTTGCAAATTACAGCCTTAAACAAAAAAATTGAAGAAAGTTTGCAGGATCATCTAATTTGAGTCTGTCCATAATGTCAGTGAGACTATGATTTTGGTTTTCAAAATCATTTAGT